>CAZVRB010000087.1:0-14778 GCA_964629365.1 uncultured Leptospiraceae bacterium | reverse complement strand
GTATAATGGTATCGCGGTACTGATGAGTAAATGATTTTCAATAAAAGTTGTTGAAATATCCATATGACATGAATATTGTTCCTCCTGTTTTCTACTACTATTACTGGTGAAAATATATGAAAAAAAAATGTAATGTATCTAATAGCTGGAAAATAATATTGTTGCTGTCAATTGGAACTATCCTTTTCCGAATTTTAACTCTTGAAATGATTGAAGATTCAGGGGATGGCATGTTCTACTGGCAGGCTGCAAAAAAAATACTATACGGCATCCAATACGGAGGCTTGAATCACTGGACTACAAGGTTCGGCGTGATTTTACCCTCAATGGGAGTTATGAGTATTTTAGGAACACATCCTGTTGTATATTATGTTTTACCTTTACTGCTTTCAGTTGTACAGGTATTGCTGGTATATAAGGTAGGTGAAATGGTACACAGTAAGGAAGTAGGATTGCTTGCAAGTGTTATTGTTCTTTTTTATCCAGAAATGGTGAGGGCTTCCAGCCAGCTTTTACCCGGTATATTTTCTGGTACTTTTATCATGCTGGTTATATATTTAATTTTTTTATTTTATAGGTCCACTAATAAAAGACTCCTGTTCATACTCTTGGCTGTTATTTTCATGTTTATGGGGTATATAACAAAAATTTCCAACCTGTTCTTTCTGCCCGGTATTTTTATAGTAATTCTTTTATTTGAAGATAAATATAAATATTTAATAATTTTTGGTGGAGTATTATTCTCATTATTTATAGTAGAATGTATTTGCTATGAATTTGCCTTTGGTGATTTTTTATCTCGGGTAAATGTAATCTTGGGTAGAACTGTTAAAACAACAGGTAGTGAACCAGGAGTGGGAGAACTGAGCCCAATACCATTTTATTATCTCTTTTACAGGTGGATTCGACCGGGGCCACATTTTATACTTCTTTTGTTACTTTCTTTTGCGTGTTCTTATACTGCTTTTGGAAATGAGAAGAAAAGAAATATAAAAATGTTGGCAATTCCTTTCCTGAGTTTTCTTTTTATAATAACATTTGCAGTACAAAGCATAGACCCGATAATACCAGTCATGACTACCCAGATAAGGTACTGGAATGTGGCTATACCAATCATGGCAATACTATCATCCATTTTTCTCATTGATTCCGTGTATACAGAAAACAACAGGAAAACACTGCAAGTATCGTTTTATTCTATTATCGTTATTCTGATACTTGTCTATGGATTTATACATGTTAAAAATATATATGATCACCCAATCAAAATGGTTAATAAAGTTTATTCGAGTGTGAACCACGCATTACAAGCTGATATGCCAATATTGCTTGATAATCGTTCTGCATGTGATTATCTGAAATACACTAAAATCCAAAACTTGCTTGAGAAAGGTAAAGGATTAGGCAAAATTCTTGAAAGTGAAGGGATGTCCAAGAAAGAATATACTTCATTGGGCCATGATTATGCCAGGGTCAGAAAAGGGGTGCGTCTTTTCCAAAGTGCTTTTATAGATCTTGAAAAGCTGGATAAAGATGTAATCAGGGATTATCCCGATATTATCAGGTATAATCGATGCAATACTGGTGGGAAGAACGTGGTCTCCCTGTCTTTGAAGAATAAAACAATTTCCTCTTGTGAAAAATTGATCAGTGAAAATGACAAGGCTGTTTATTTATTGAAGAGAAGACCTATTGATATAAGAAAAATACCCTTTAAAAGTTATAGTGAAGAATATTAATTTTCCACTATGAAACCAGTAGCATTGATAACAGATTTTGGGACTGCCGATCATTACGCGGGGGTGATGAAAAGTGTTATCAAGACAACGGCACCGGGGGTGGACGTGATTGATATCACACACGGTGTGAAACCATTCAGCATCGTGAATGCCCAGTTCATGCTGGATGTGTCATATCCATATATTTCCCCCGACGGTGTTGTTGCCGTTGTAGTTGATCCCGGGGTAGGGTCGGGAAGGGCTATACTGATTGCAAGGGACGGAGGTCGGGTGCTGGTTATGCCGGATAACGGCATTATTTCTGCTGTTATTGACAGGATTGAAGAGGTGTATGAAGCTGACACTACAGAGTATACACATGTTTCTACTAATTTTCACGGAAGAGATATATTTGCCCCGTTAGCGGCAAAACTGGCATCAGGTGCCAGGTGTGCTGAGCTGGGCCAGCCGGTAACAACCTTTAAAACCAGGCCATACCCGGGATATACTGTTTCAAGTAACGGGATTGCCGGTCAAATTCTGCACATAGACCATTTTGGCAACTGTGTTACTTCGATCCCTGTTGATACATTTTTTAAAAGTTCTGCGCAGTTATTTACCGTGGCAAAAAAAGGTCTTGCCCTGCCAACGGTAACCTGCGCAACATATACCGACCTGTCCAATGGCAGTGCAGGTCTTTTACCGGGAAGTTCGGGATATATTGAACTGTCAATGAACCAGCAGTCCCCGGCATCCCTGTATAGCATAGATATTGAAGATGAAGTGGTGATACGGTATGAATGATAATAAGAAAATCGCCATCCTGGTGGGGGATGGCATGGCCGATTTTCCGGTGGAATCTCTTCAGAATAGAACACCCCTTGAAGCGGCGAATACACCCAACATGGATTTTCTGGCCAGAAACGGCACACTGGGACTGACCAGGACCGTCCCACCGGGTATGTCCCCGGGAAGTGATACCGCCAATCTCTCCATATTCGGATATGATCCGAAAAAATATTATACCGGCAGGGCACCCCTTGAAGCAATAAACATGGGGATAACGCTCGGTCAGAATGATGTAGCCTTCAGGTGTAACATAGTCACCCTTACCAATGGTATCATGGAGGATTTCAGCGGACATCACGTCGACTCGGAGTTGAGCCGGATCATAATGGAACAGATGAAAATTCAGGCTCCCGAAGAGAATATTGAATATTACCCCGGGGTTTCATACAGAAATATTATCGTGTGGAGAAATTTTCCTTACGATGATCTGCCCATGACAACCCCTCCCCATGATATACAGGACAAAGAAGTAAATCCCCACATGCCAACTGGAAATGGCGGGGATATGCTTAACCGTATAATGGAAAAGTCCATCAAAATAATTTCAGAAACAAGTGAAATCAGTGCCGCTTCGCAGAAATACCCTGGAAAGCCCGTTTCATTATGGTTATGGGGAGGGGGACGCAGGCCATCCATGGACACACTGAATGATCGTTTCGGGCTGCATGGTTATACCATATCAGCAGTAGACCTGATTCACGGTATCGGGCGGGCGGCAGGACTTGAACCATGGTTCGTAGAAGGGGCTACAGGTTATATAGATACCAATTACAAGGGGAAAGCTGACGGGCTTGTGAAAGCCATGGAACAGGCCAATTTTGTGTACCTGCATGTTGAAGCCCCTGATGAATCAGGCCACCAGGGACGACTGGATTACAAGCTGCAATCAATAGAAGATTTCGATTCTATGGTGGTAGGCCCGGTGGTGAACATGTTAAACAGGTTTGATGACTATACTGTACTGGTAATGCCGGATCACCCAACGCCGTTGTCAATCAAGACACATACTGATGATCCTGTTCCATTCTGTGTATACTCGAAGAACAGTACCCCGAAGCCCGATGCATCCAGCCTGGCATTTACAGAGAGGTCAGCTTCTTCAACGGGCCTTATGGTGGATGAAGCACACTCATTGCTTGAAAAAATTGTAAAGAATTCAATCTGAGAAGAGGATTTTTGACACTATGCGGATAATCAAGTCTATACTGATGATAGCGCTAATGGCAGTCATGCTTTTTGCCGGTGTGTATTACATGTTTTTTGACGAAGATGATATGCAGGACGCCATCACTCAATACGAAGATGGTGACTACATGGATGCCATGAAAATATTAAATACCCTGGTAAGGGTTAGCGATTATGAGAACGCCGAAAAAATGTACTATTACCGGGTGAAGGTAATTCACGCATACGCCCGAAAACTTTCAGATGAATACGATGAAGAATTAAGCGTAATAACCACCTCAGAAAAGGCGAAGAAAGATGTACAAAAAGAAATTAAAGAGATAAATGAAGAACTTGATGAGATAAACAACGATATCCAGGGTGACCTGGCGTTACAGGTTGGAAGTGAACGATCATATATCGTTTCACAGGGCAAATTGTATGAAGAATTCACAAGCCTCTACAGTGGAAGCCGGTATATTGAAGATCTCGACTTTGAGATGATGAGAAAAAACGTGCGGCTGAGCCCTCAGAATACCATGGCAGCTGTTTCGGGATTCTATCAAAAGTATCCTGATACGGGGTATCTTGCCAGCACTGTTGCGGTTATGTTTGAGAACATTTCACGGGGCGACCTTCAATTCAAAGAAAATGCGGATACCCTCTCCAGCATGCTCATCAAATTCTGTGTGCAGTATCCAACCAGTTCAGAGTATCACCGGATATACACATGTGATGGTGACAATGTAAATCTTCGGGATACTCCCGGCCTTGAAGGCGGAGTAGTGGGAAAACTTTCCCAGGACGAAATATGCCTGCAGCTGGAGAAATCGATGGATAGTATGCAGTTGGGGGATGTGAGAGATTACTGGTATCGTATCGTATCGGTTCAGGGGAAAAAAGGTTGGATTTTCGGTAAATTTTTAAAACATATTGATGTCAGTAAATACGAAAAGAAAAACAGCGACCTGAAATGGATCATGGAAGAAAAGTTTACTTCCTGGAATGATTCACATACCCCATCCGGATGGCAGCACCTGTATCCTGAAAACAGCGGTGTTATATCCTTTGAAAAAATGCAGGATAACGGGGTGGCGAAGGTGAACAGCGATGGAAAGGGTAACGCGGGCCTGTTCAGGCGTGTAGCCGCTTTCAGAACTTTCAACCTGCAGGCAAAGGCCAGGCTTACCGGCGGCAGAAAGGTAACACTTTTTGCGCTGGTGGTTCCCGGCAACGGGGTCTACGAACTGAACCTTGAGAAAGACGGGATTGACGTGTCAGGAAGAAGGATACCTTTTGATGTGACTTCATTGCACGTGTATGAATTAAAAAGCATAAATGGTACCGAGGCCACACTCCTGGTAGACGGTGAAATTCTTTCCGCCCGGATTAAGCCCGTTAAAAGAGATGAGTATTCCAGCCAGGCCCTGTATCTTCTTCGCTGCTGGAGTGGCATACCGGCAGAAGCCGAAATACATTATATACGGATCAGGTAATAAAAAAATCCTGCCACCAGGCAGGATTTTTTTATTACAACTCAATCTGGATTTTCTTACCAGTCGTCACTTTGCCGGTCTTTGTATTTCTCGCGAACTATGGCAGTAATATCATCGATATAAAAGTAATTCCACTGGTTGAGTCTTCCCGTGTTACCTGGATTATATAGAATTTTCAGGATCTCCATCTGGCGCTTCTGGCTCAGATACTTGTCTTCCTGCGCCACTTCATCTGTAAGCTTGATTGAGAGTTTACGCCATCCAAGAAAATTAAGTTTGCCCATAACAAGCCGATGAGAGCGGCCCGATGCGTCTTTAAGAATGATGGACAGCTCACCTGAGAATTTTTTACCATATACCCACATGTTGATGGATCTGCAGTGTTTCTTTATAACAAGGGGGGCAGCAGGAGTAATGGTGGCCACCTTGCCGTTTTTAGCGAACACTTTGACCCCAAGATATTTCTTGGAATTTTGAAGCGGGGCGGGATACTCATTCCGTATGGCAAGACCTGCTTTTTCGTCCCGAATTACCCGTATATCAATATTTTTATCTGTATATTGAGTATTTTCAAAGTTTTCAAGGGTAACCTCGTGGTACACCTGGTCACCGCCCACAACCTGTTCTTCTTTGGACTCATCTTCCTTGTTTTCATCTGGTTTATCCTGTGTCAGCACCGGCATCGTGGAAAGTAGAATGAACACAAGGCATATTAACGCGGCTGATACCTTTCTCATGTGATGATTACCTCCAAAAAATTAACGAAAAATTTATACATAATTTAATGTTGCAAAGAGAATATTAAATATGATAGTGTATCATAATTGAACAATATATACATGTCAATATTAATATTGACATGTATATAGTAAGGTAATGGAGATATTTGTGCAGGACAGGTCAAGCAGGCAGCATACACGGTATGGAATACAAAAAGATAAACCGGAATTTCTAGAAAAAAAGATTACAACCGAATTATATATAACCATCGGAAATGAAACAGTTCCCGCCATAATTGATGATATAAGCATGAGCGGCTTCGGATTTTCCATAATCGATCTGGATGAGACCGGCATGCAACTGCTTGAGGAGATTGAAGATTTTTTTGTGCAGCTTGAATTGAATGATGATAGTGCAGTTTCTCATGTAAAAAAAGTGTGGACACTGCGAAAACAGGATGAAAAAGGTATAATTATTCGCGGCGGGGCAAGTTTTGATGTATTATCAGGGGAAGACAGAAAGATAATTCAGAAGTTTGTTGATAAACTTCATAGTATTCACGGAAACCTGTAAATGTGTAAATATTATCGCATCATTATTGTCGGCATGGCACTTCTATGTCTTACTTTGTCACATCTACATGCCACGGAATACAGGGGAATTGACTATAACTGGTTCTGGATGGTTTATGATGAGGAAAAAAAAGACGCGGGAAGAGACTATAAGGCCTGCAGACCTTTTTACCTGCACAATGACAACCCTTACGAGGACTTCACCGCCTCACTGATGCCCTTCGTATACTGGAGTTATACCAGTCCCCGCCAGCATGAATGGAAATCACTGTTTGGTTTTATGGGGGCGGTTGATTACACCCATTCAAACGGGGCCCGTGATTATGATTTTGGTCTGTTCCCCATTTTGCTGTATGGAAAATCTGATCTAAAGAAGGACAGGTATTTCCATCTCTGGCCTTTCGGTGGAACCATAAAGGGTAAACTTGCCACTGATGAAATCAACACGGCTGTTTTTCCAGGAGTTGCACTGTTCTTTCTGTACCCTCCATCCGGTTATTTTATGTTTGCCGCCTACCTGGTAGTGTCACTTATCCCTGTGCACACCACCTATACAATGGAAGATTACCGGGCATGGGGGATATTATGGCCCCTTATACAACGGGGTAAGAGTCCCATTCGGGATGATTTTCGTTTTCTTCCTTTTTATGCGCATAATTATAAGCAGGGCTTTTATGATACGTATCAGTACGCCCTGTTGTTCAATTACAGGAAAGAATATATAGGTAACGAAGTGCAGAAAACCTTTTTCGCCCTTCCTTTTTTTGGAAGAAGATGGACTTCTTCTGATTACGCGGAGTCAAGTTCCCTCTTCTGGCCCCTCTTTTCGTGGGGATACAACAGGAAGAGCGGAGAGTTTTCCCTGAACTTTCCCTGGCCGCTGGTTCAGGTGCAGGATTCGGTGAGTCCCCGTATTAAAAAAAGAATATTTTTTCCTTTCTACGGGGATTATCAAAAGGGAAGCAACAGTACTTATTTTATTACCCCCCTTCACTTTGTATTAAAGAAATCCACCCCGGCACTGCATTCTGAATACCATATAAATGGCATTATCGCATGGTATTTTACCCGTGAATATATGACCCGAACCCATCACAGGTATGGAAATTCCTGGAGGTTCTTTAAACTCTGGCCGCTTTTCCACTACGAGTACAACGACCTCGGCGATTATTCTTTTAACATGCTTTCACTTCTCCCTTTTCGTGACCCCGAGGGCTATGAACGCCTGTATCAGCCCTTCTGGACATTGTTTGAATATCATGAACTTCGAAACGGTGAGAAAAGACTGGGATTGCTCCTGCGTACCTATTACCAGAGATGGGGAGATGACTTCTTTTCCATGAAAATTCCTTTTCTTATAGGATACACATCACGAAATGACAGGATTGAGCAGTTGTCCCTGCTGTTTTCTTTCTTTTCTTATACCAATAATGAAGATAAAAAATGTTTGAAAATAGCATGGATACCTTTCATTAAAGAAGAAAAAGAAGGCGATAAAAACAGTAGTGGTAAAAATAATGAGCAGGCGGACAACCGGGGATATAATCAAGGTAATGACACCGGGTTATACGGTCATTCTTATGATACTGCACCGGGTATGGGTGTTAATTCGGTTACGCCCCATGTATCATTGTATACATACCAGGTAAGGATTTTCCAGAGATAAACGAAACAAATGAAACGTATGATATATAACCAGTTGATACAATTCGCAAGAGAAGTTGGTAAACGATTATTTGACTTCTTTGAGATGACCGGGTATTCCCTTATACTTCTGGGAGAGTCCATATATTTTTTGAAAAATATTATTACTCAGCGAAAAGAGATCGCGAAGCAAATGTATTTCGCGGGAGTAAAAAGCCTTTTTGTGGTGTCGGTGGTTGCCCTGTTTACCGGTATGATCCTTTCGCTGCAGGCGGGCATTGAGCTTCGGGCCTTTCAGCAACAGGCACTTGTTGGCAACCTTGTTATCGCCACGCTCACAAGGGAAATGGGCCCCTTCGTTACCGCCATCATTCTTATCGCGGCGGTAGGTTCGGCCATGGCTGCCGAGGTGTCAACCATGAAGGTGTCAGAAGAGATTGACGCCCTCGAGGTAATGTCCATCAGCCCGGTTCGTTTCCTGGTGATGCCCCGTATCGTGGCCCTTGCTATAATGCTGCCGATGGCCACGGTATATACCAATGTGCTGGGAACAATCGGCGGGGGTGTGGTTGCCCAGTTCCAGCTTAATGTCACTTTTGACGTGTACTATTCACACGTGCTGGAATCCCTTCATTTCAAGGCAACCTATGTGGGCCTGTTGAAGGCATTTATGTTCGGAATAATCATCTCAACCATAAGCTGTGCCAACGGGTTGCGGGCAACAAATGGTGCACTTGGGGTTGGAAAGGCCACCAGGGATTCAGTAGTGGCTTCGTTTTTGATGGTGCTTGTAATCGGATATTATATCACAGCCATATTCTATGGGAAATAGTTATGATCCAGTTGATAAATGTGACAAAGTCATTTGACGGCAATACCATTCTTGATAACGTCAGCATGGAAATCAAGGAGGGAGAAACCTTCGTGATAATCGGCAGGTCGGGAACCGGGAAGACCGTTACTTTGAAACATATTGCCGGGCTTCTCGAACCTGATTCAGGAGAGGTGCTGGTTGATGGAGAAAGAATGAATGGTGCCTCCAGCAAGGTTCGTGATCACATAAGAAGCAGAATGGGTATGGTATTTCAATCAGGGGCTCTTATCAACTGGATGAATGTACGGGACAATGTCAGTCTTCCACTGGTAGAAAACAGGTTGTATCATCCAGACCAGATTGACAGTATTGTCAGCGAACGAATGAATCTTCTCCAGATAGAAGATGCCGGAGACAAGATGCCCGCTGATATCAGTGGGGGCATGAAGAAAAGGGCGGGACTGGCACGGGTGCTGGTGCGTAACCCTGAGATCATTCTGTATGATGAGCCCACTTCAGGTCTTGACCCGGTAATGTCCAGCCTCATAAATTCGTTGATCAGAAAGATGCAGAAAGAGTTTAATGTGACATCGGTGGTTGTTACCCATGACATGAACAGCGCATACGATATTGCCGACAGGATTGCCATGCTCTACGACGGGAAGGTAATTCAATGTGATGAACCCGAAAGAATAAAAAACAGTGACAACCCGGTGGTGAGACAGTTTATAAGCGGCTCTCTTGAGGGGCCCATTAAAATACAATGAAGATGTAACGGTAGAGAAAATGAGTATGAAAAACGAATTAACAGTTGGGATAGTGTTTATCGTCGCCCTGGTTTTGCTTGGATATTTTACCATAATCATGAGTGATGATATATTTGACACCCACGAATATTACAGGATGACGGTGGTATTCCCTTCCATAGAAGGACTGGGAAGCAATGATAAAGTTCGGGTAAACGGTGTTCTGTCGGGCAGCGTGGAAGAAACTGAACTGGTGAATAACCGGGTACTGGTCACAATGAAATTATATAACGAGTTCGTGCTGTATGAAAATTACCGAATAACCATTAAAAACGAAACGGCCCTGGCGGGAAAATACGTGAGCATTGATCCCGGCATGCAGTTTGACGAAAAAGGGGAAGAATATACAATTATTGCAACCCGTGAAAACCTGGTTGGTAAGGCAATCGAAGATCCCTTTACACTGATATCCGAGTTCGTTGATGAGAATCGGCAGAACATACAGGTGTCATTGCGCAATATACGGGAGATAACTGATAAAATAAATTCAGGGCGCGGCACCCTGGGGGCCCTGGTTAACGATGACAGGATGGTAACCAAAACGGATGATTTAATAGAAGAATTGCGGGAAACGATAGAGGACACCAGGGAACAGGCGCCGGTCACAAGTTTTATCAGGGCTGCCCTGACGGCGTTTTAAATTCCAGCCGTATTTTACATGCTGTTAACACGTAAAAGTTCGTGAACAGTAAATTGTGATTGCATAAATATGGCGAAATTGATTTTAAGGGATGACATATTTATCATGAACTACACTGACAAAATTGAGGATATAAATGCCAAAACGTGAGGACATACATACCATACTGATCATCGGTTCAGGCCCCATCGTCATTGGCCAGGCATGTGAGTTTGATTATTCCGGGTCGCAGGCCTGCAAGGCCCTGAAGGAAGAAGGATACAGGGTTGTGCTTATCAATTCAAATCCGGCAACCATTATGACCGATCCGGAACTTGCTGACAGGACATACATTGAGCCCATAACTCCCGAAGTTGTGGAAAAAATCATTGAGCGTGAGAAACCTGACGCCCTGCTGCCCACCGTGGGGGGGCAGACAGCGCTGAATACCGCCATGAGCCTGTATGACAGCGGTGTTCTTGACCGGCACGGTGTAGAGCTGATTGGCGCCAAGATAGATGCTATTAAAAAAGCAGAAGACAGGGAATTGTTCAAGGACGCCATGGTGGACATAGGCCTGGAGGTGCCCGAATCAGGCTTTGCCTCAAGTGTGGACGAGGCAATGGCAGTGCTTGAGCGAATTCAATTGCCATTGATCATCAGGCCGGCATTCACACTTGGCGGCACCGGCGGTAACATCGTCTACAATCGTGAAGACTTTATCGACCTGGTGCGAAGGGGGCTTGACGAATCACCCATAAGCCAGGTGCTTCTGGAAGAGTCGGTGATCGGCTGGAAAGAGTTCGAGCTCGAGGTAATGCGTGATCTGAACGATAACGTGGTTATTATCTGTTCAATCGAGAACTTTGACCCCATGGGCATTCACACGGGTGATTCAATAACCATCGCCCCCCAGCAGACATTGACTGACAGGGAATACCAGAACCTGAGAAACATGGCTATCAAGATAATACGCGAGATCGGTGTGGAAACCGGCGGATCAAATATACAGTTTGCCATAAATCCCGAAGACGGACGGGTTATTGTTATCGAAATGAATCCAAGGGTAAGCAGAAGCTCTGCCCTGGCGTCAAAGGCCACCGGCTTTCCAATCGCCAAGATAGCCGCGAAGCTTGCGGTGGGACTCACCCTTGATGAGATTTCCAACGATATAACCCGCGAAACCCCCGCGTGTTTTGAACCAACAATCGATTATGTTGTTACGAAGATCCCACGGTGGGCCTTCGAGAAATTCGCGGGGTCTGACCCCACCCTGGGTCCACAGATGAAATCGGTGGGAGAAGCCATGGCTATCGGCAGGACGTTTAAGGAGTCTTTTCAGAAAGCCCTTCGCTCACTGGAGATAGAACGGTACGGTCTTGGCTCTGATGGAAATTTTAAGATTGATGATACCATCAACGGGCTGCCCGAAGACCAGGCGGCTGACTACATAGAAAAAAGACTGCGTGTTGCCAGGGAAGACCGGATATTTTATGTCAAAAAAGCCCTTGAAACAGGCTGGACCCCTGAGAAAATATCATCCGTAACATTCATTGATACATGGTTTTTATACCAGTTAAAAGAACTGGTGGATGCCGAAATCTCCTTCTCGGGGGAAGCCTCGGCGAAAGGGTTGTCTCCTGAAATAGTGATGAACATGAAACGCATGGGGTATTCTGACCGGCAGCTTGCCTTTCTGGCATACCGTGATGAAATAACCATGCTGCACCAGCGGGGGCTTGACGAGCAAAAAGAGTATTCCATACGCTTGAATCAACTGGAACAGGATATCCGTGAATACAGGATCAGTAATGGCATAGAACCCGGATTCAGGCTGGTTGATACCTGCGGCGGCGAGTTTGAGGCATTTACCCCGTATTACTATTCATCATATGATGACGAGGACGAGGGAGAATACACCGGTAATCGCAAGGTGATGATACTTGGGGGCGGACCCAACAGGATCGGGCAGGGCATCGAGTTTGATTATTGCTGTTGTCACGCGTCATTTGCCCTGAAGGATGAAAATATCGAATCTATCATGGTTAATTCAAATCCCGAAACTGTCTCAACCGACTATGATACATCAGACAGGCTTTACTTCGAACCATTAACCCTTGAAGACATACTTCATATATACAAGATGGAAAAACCAGAAGGGGTTATCGTCCAGTTCGGCGGACAGACACCCCTGCGGCTTGCAAGAAAACTTGAGGCAAACGGCGTAAATATCCTGGGTACACAGCCCGACTCAATTGACAGGGCAGAAGACAGGGAAAGGTTTTCAGACGTGGTGAAAAAGCTGAACCTGCTGCAGCCCGATAACGGCATTGCCTTTACCCGGGATGAAGCGGTACGCACGGCCAACGCCATCGATTACCCCGTGCTTGTGCGGCCCTCTTACGTTCTTGGTGGACGGGCCATGTCCATTATTTACGATGAGCAGAGTTTGCTTGAATACATAGTCTCAGCGGTTGAACTTACCCCCGAACATCCAATCCTCATCGACAGGTTTCTTGAAGACGCTACGGAGGTGGACGTTGACGCCATCTGTGATGGTACCGATATCTACATAGGCGGAATAATGGAGCACATCGAACTTGCAGGGGTTCACTCCGGTGATTCGGCCTGTATCATACCACCTGTGAATATCAGCAATGAAATGATTGAAGCTGTAAAAGAGGCAACCAGGCGGCTTGCCCTTGAGCTTGATGTTATAGGCCTGATAAATATACAGTTTGCCATAAAAGAAGAAGAGCTGTATGTTCTCGAGGTAAACCCCCGGGCATCCAGGACTGTGCCCTTTGTTTCCAAGACTACCGGCATACCCCTGGCCAGGATGGCGCTGAAGGTGATGCTTGGAAGCAAGCTCAAGGAACTTGGCCTTGTTGAAATGAAAAAGATCCCTTATATCAGCGTTAAAGAGGCGGTGCTGCCCTTTACGAAGTTTCCTGGTGTGGATACGCTGCTGTCTCCCGAGATGAAATCCACCGGAGAGGTAATGGGTATAGCCACTCACTTCGGCGAGGCTTTTTACAAGGCCGAGCTTGCTGCAGGTGACGTACTGCCCCTTCGGGGAAAACTATTCTTAAGTATCAACCGACGATCAAAGGAAGAGCTGCTTGAAGAAATGCGTGCACTGCACAGTGAAGGCGGGTTTGAATTCGTTGCCACCGAGGGAACAGCCGCTTTTCTGAATTCCCATGACATTCCGTGTGAAAGAGTATACAAGGTAAGCGAGGGCAGGCCGAATATTATTGACCTGGTGAAAAATAACGAGATTGACTTGATTATTAATACTCCAACCGGTAAGATTACCAGGTATGACGCCTATACCATACGGCAGGCCGCGGTACGATACCACGTGCCCATTATTACAACCATTTCGGCCGCCAGGGCAGCGGTACGGGGCTTGATTGAAGTGCGGCAGAGTAACCAGCTCAGCGTAAGGTCTATACAGGAGTATCATTCGGAGGTGCAATAGTGACACAAAATAAAACCCGGCTTATGCAAAGCGATGAAATTGAAAAAGTCATCACCGACCTGAGTAACAAGATATATGAAGACCTTGATGACATGAAACGCTGTGCCATCGTGGGCATTCAGACACGGGGTGTGGAACTGGGACGGCGTATCCGGGAGAAGCTGGAAAAACTGTCCGGAGAATCAGTGAAGTCAGGTACCATGGATATAACCTTTTACCGGGATGATCTTGCCACCAGGGGGGTGCTGCCGGTATTAAAAGAAACGAAGATAGATTTCAATATCACAAATATGGACGTGATAATGGTGGATGACGTGATCTTTACCGGAAGAACAACCAAGGCGGCACTTGAAACCCTGACCGCCTTTGGCCGTCCAAGGTCAATCAGGCTTTTCGTTCTTGTTGACAGGGGCAATCGTGAAATGCCCATTCAGCCTGATTATTGCGGTTTTGCCGTGAAAACCAGGATTGACGATATTATCAAGGTTCGCCTTCAGGAAATTGATAACGAAGAAGACGGTGTCTTTCTCTGTAAACCCGGCAACGATGAATGTTAAGAATACGAAGATGGTTGTCAGGTCTTGTTCTGCCTGTCTTTTCTGTAATATGAATACGCTGCATACAGGAAAGTTACCAGCAATATGCTGATATCATCTATCCACCCGATAGGGCCCAGTATATCCGGTATTATATCGATTGGCCACAACGTGTAGAGTATTCCCCCGAGAAGCAATACCAGTGACAGTATAAATTTCTTTTTCGCCGATGAAACTGATTCGTTTTCTAACTGTTCCATTAGTTCTCTCCAGTAGCTCCGAAAATGAAAGTATCATTAATAGAGAATTACCTGTCGTATGCTATAATAGTAATATATTTTTTGCAATTAAATAAA
>CAZVRB010000086.1:0-14992 GCA_964629365.1 uncultured Leptospiraceae bacterium | reverse complement strand
ATAGGTTGATCTCTGGTATATCTCGTTGAAAGCGGCATCCTTGTCCCCGAGAAACACGAATCCAGCAAACTGCAGAAAGATAAGCACCATAACCAGGCTTATACCAATAAGCTTTCCCATGAAAGAAATTCGCTCACCGGTATTATTCATGTACACCACCGATACCAGGAAAAAACCCAGCACGTTAAACACTACCCATGAATTTTGAAATACTTCACGGCTTATAACCCCGTCACGACTCAACGTATTGGTGATAGAGGGAACTATTGAGGCAAACACGAATGTAACAACCAGCAGCAACAGCGCTGTTCTGTATTTTTTCTCACTTCTAATGCTTCGCCAGATACCCAGGAAAATATAGATTAACAGGTATACTATGATCACCAGGGCAACAATCTTGCTTATCTGATCGGCATCGAAGTCCCAGTAATGCCCCCTGAAATGATATACAATGTCCGCTCTCAGGGTTTTAAATACAAACACCAGGGTAACAATGATAACGAAGAAATACAGGATAGAGAGAATATTCCGAGAGGACTTTCTGCTTTTCTCATATGGATAGTTATAAATAAAGAGCACACTGTGACAGATTGCCAGTAATATGGTTGGAACAGTTATCCACCGGTGATATGCCGCCATGGGATGGTATATACTGGAAGATATCACATACCCGAGGTTAAACACTGCCATAAGAAAGTACGCTATTCCCAGGTGAGTAGTTGCCTGTGACCTGTTTTTTACCGAGAGTAAAAAGAACGCCATGATGGCAAAAAAGGTTACCCCGATAAGTGATCCTATTGAAAATGAATGTAAATATATCATATATCACCTGTAATGAATAGCGGCATCTTCATATTTATAAATCTGTACATTATATATTATCGTCCAAACAGACTAATTGTATAACGAAAACATGACTATATTTCTGTATTAATCATCCGCTGAACCAATGCGCACATGGCTTCATCCATCGGCTCTTCCCGGTAATTCCTGCATATCCGTTGACTGTGAAATGGGTACTTTTTATAATATGTCACCATATAACAGGCAGGCATAATTAATCAAGAACATTCATGTATTATTTTTACAGGTATTACCTGCCTTGCCTGCGGGATGAGTCTTTTCATGTATGCATCCGCAAAACATTTGCACAATTTGATACCATGCAGTATACTTACTATTCACCATTGGAGGTACTTATGGATTACATGACATGGACAACAGACCTGAGCGTGGGGGTGCGGCAGTTTGATGATGAGCACAAAGAGCTTATCAATATTATTAACATGCTGAACACGGCCATTATCTCGGATGACCCGAAGTCGCACCTTGAAAAGATACTTTCCAACCTGGCAAAGTATACCAGGATCCACTTTTCTCATGAAGAAGAACTGATGGAGAAACACGGATACCCCGACTACCAGGCTCACCGGCAGGAGCATGACGCGTTAACCTCGCAGGTTACCGATTATATATCCCGGCTCACCGAGGGGAAGACTTCTTTCTCCCTCGACCTGATGTCTTTTTTGAGAGACTGGCTGGTAAATCATATTAACGGCAGTGACAAGAAGTACAGTGCGTTCTTTAAGGAGAAGGGAGTGGCGTAGTTAGCTTCTCCCGCCGCACCATTGTGCTACTGTGCAAAATAAATGTAGCCAATCATGCCATACACGATGGTCATACCTCGAAAAATGTGGTTTCCCTTGAGTAAAATCAAAAAAATTAAAAAAACCGCCACTTTTTTTTCCGTCCACCCCTTTTTCTTCGTATAGGAATATGAGTACCCAACTATATGGAACACATTATTCCACAAAGAAAAGGATGCTGTTATGCATACAAGTAAGTGGCCCGCCCTCATTATCATTTTGTTAATTCTCAGCGGTTGCGGCACCGTTAAGCCGAAAACATCACGGCCCGTCGCTGACTCCGTTAAGGGAGTGATTCCTGTCGCCGATGCCTTTGCTCATCACAAGAATGATTTCGCCTGCGCGAAAATTTTTAAAGAAGTGATGGGGGACGTGAAAAGGATCTCCGTTAAGTACAGGCTTTCCCCTGAATCCGATTACACCCGCCAGGAGGTTCTCTCTTCTCACTGGAACAGGGAGATCGAGAAGGGGCTTATTCGGCTGGGGTTTATTATTGTCAACGATTACAGAAAAGACCCCATGGCTCTTCTGGGTGAGCCCGATGTTGATGTAAAATGTGATGCCACCATGGTGATTGACCGGGTGATGGTGAAAAAGATCCCCGCACATATGCCGGCCACTGCGGATGGCATTCCCGGCGTCTCAGAAACCTACAGGTATAACTACTTCATCTCGGAGATTAACGGCAGCCTCATTCTTCGCAACAGGGACGTGGTGTGGAGCGGTTCAATCATCGCCACCTCCTTTGACCTGTTTCGCCTTCGCAACGGTTTGAAAGATCCGGTTGTTGAGGTAAATGCCTGCAGGGAATACCGTTTTTCTGAAAGGCTGAACACGTGGGTGCATGGGCAATGGGAGATGAAACTGGGGGACAACTTCTCGCGGTTTTATGATTCTCCTCTTAAGGAGGATTATGTGTCCCGGGAGTTGATCAGGTACACGGTAGCGCAGTTGTTTTCTACGCTTGGTGGGTGAGAAGGGTGATAATTATGAAACCATTGTTCTACCTTATGATCATTTCAGTGTTTATCAGCTGCAGTGGTGAAACCCGTGAGAAAGCACAGGAGCTTTACCGGCAGTCATTACGATTGTACATACAGAAAGACCTTGCCGGCGCAGAGACGACCCTGGTTCGGGCACTGAATTGCGACAGCACTCTTCAAGAGGGATACCTGCTCCTGGCTAAAATTCACTTTTTCAGGGGAAACGACGAAGGTTTCGTTGAATCAATTGAAGAATACCTGGACATCACGGGGAACAACCCGGAAGGGCTTCTGCTGTATGCCAGGTGGCACATGAAAAAACATCAATACGAGAAGGCGGGCAGCATTCTTGATAAGGTATTACGAACAAACGGCAGTCATCCCCTGGCCTTATACCTGATGGGATCACTGCATCTCAGGAAGGGAGAGAACGATAAGGCTATTCTCACTATGAACAGGGCAATGAACAACTACTATTATTTATCCAAAATACATGCCGCCCTGTCCTCCACCTATGAAGAACTTGGACTGGTGAAAAGAAGTAATGAACATCAGCGCATGTCTCACTTGATTGAACAATTCATGGAAGGTGAAAAATGAATACACATATACGTTTTGCATGCATCCTGCTACTGGTTGTTTCATTGCTCTACGGCTGCACGAGTTATTCGGTTGATCATGTCAATGGCCTGGAGTCTCTTTCATCGCTGGAGTCAATCTATATAAAAGAGATAATCATTCATTCAGAAGACCGGGGTAATCTTGAACAATCCCTGGTACAGAACAGTTGTTTCTCACTACGAAAACATAATTACAGGGCAGCTTCGTTTCTGCAGTCCGGGTCAAGCGACGTGGATTACCGGCATCATGCACGTATTCACCTGTATACAGCAACCTTCGGTGATGTGCTTAATCCCCAAACCTCAACATCCCTTTTCTTTGAAATACTTTCAGGTGACAACCCTGCCCCTGTTGCGGTTATCAGGATCACATCAAACAGGTGTAATATTCACGATATCAGGGATCAACTTGAACTAACCGAACTCATGGTAACCCGGCTTGACAGGATGGCTGGTCGATGAGGGATGCTTTCATGTACATATGCCTGGTGGCCATACCTGTATGCCTGCTCGCTGCGGGGGGCATACTTAATGCCGGGACAATTACCCTGGAAGAATCCATCGTCATCGCCAGGAAAAACAGTATCAAGCTTCACGCGTTGAAAAGCAGTATTGCCATATCCCGGAAACTGATACATGAAAACTGGCGGGATCTTCTGCCGGTTTCTTCCATACAATACCAGAAAGATGACGAGGTTGCATACAGGGAAAATGACATGCGCAGCCATTCACTGTCCTGCAATATCAGCTATGACATCAACACCAGTGGAAGAAGTATACTGTCCTACCAGGTATCGAAAATTGAATCTCTGCTTGCCGAATCAGAATATATCATCGAGCAGAGAAACATAATACTCAACGTGAAAAAAGCGTATTACGACCTTCAGAAAAAACAGCATGAGATAAAGATCAATCAGAAGTTGTTAAACAGTCTCTACCTGCAGCAAAAAATCGTGTCAGAACAGAAAAAGCTGGGTATGGCTACCGATCTTCAGCAAATCCAGGTGGATGCCAAAATAAGTGAAGCAAAATACGCGGTGTTAACATCAAAAAATGATTATGACAATTCACTTCGTGATTTCGCGAATCTTCTGGGGCTGTCTTCTGATGCGGAAATTATACTATCAGACATGAAACATTCACCGGAAGAGTTGACCGGTTTTCCTCAAAAGAAAGCTCTCATCGCACTGGGGCTGAAAAAACGCAATGAAATATATAAAAGCAACTACACGTTGTTGAAATCAGAAAAAGAACTCTCACTGGCAGAATATTATTATCTCCCAAAATTTCAATTATTCGGCAGCTACGGGTATACGGGCAAAGAATTCCCACTCAGGCAGAAAACATGGACAGTTGGAGTCTCGGTAACCACGGCTATTTTCGGCAATTCCATGCAGGGTGGGCAGACCTTCGGAGAGAAAGATAACGGAAATACCAGGACCTCCAGCCGCAGTGGTTCAGTCAAGGTTTATGACAACCCTTCATATGCACGAAAGATTATCGAAGCTGAAACGTCATACTCTGAAGCGGTGAAAAGTCACCAACAGTTGCGACGGAGTATAGCAAACGAGATATCCAGGAGTTATGACAATCTCGTCCAGTCAATCAAACGGATACAAATGGCAGGTGAGAATGTGAGCCTGCTTGAAAAACAGGTCACCATAGAAAATGAGAAGGTTCGCCTGGGAGATATTACCCGTCATGATGTTCTCAGGACATTTATTGAACTCAACCAGGCCCGGCTTCGCCAGCAGTCAGCCATCACAGATTACTACATTGCCATAGCCACCCTGGAAAACGCCGCGGGTGCACCCATCGGGTCACTGGAAGAAGAGAAAGGAAAGTAAAATGAATATCAATGAAACCATCACGTCTGCATTTCTCACACATAAAAAGAAGATACTGGTCATTGTTCTTATCTCACTTGTTTCAGGAATCGCCTTTAGTATAGTACATCACCCGTCCCTGCCTTTAACTACGGGTGACGGTGAAGAGATAAACAATTCTATGCCCGGCATTTCAACGGTAACCATCAGCATTGAAGATGTGCAAAAAAAGATACCGGTTATGGGAAATATTACCTACCGGGACAAGGCCACCATTTCGTCAAAGATCTTCGGCAGGGTTGAAAAACTATACGCCGAACAGGGAGATTATATCCACCGGGGACGACCGCTTGCGAAGATTGAAACTCATTCACTCGAATTGCAGAAAAAAGAAGCCATGGCAGAGATGGACGGGGCAAAAGCGGCACTTCGCTTATGCAGGGAAAAATTACTGCAGGCTGAAAAGTCGATAGAACAACACCTCACGTCAATAGCAAAATCCAGGATCGAACTGCAGGACACCTATGTTACCTATAAGAACACCGATGACGTGCTGCATAAAAAAGAACAGCTGTTCAAGGTGGGGGGACTTTCAGAAACAGAACTGAACTCACATAAAACCACCCACAACAACATGTTTTCAAAATTCCTTACAGCAAAAAAGAATTACCAGATGCTGCGTGTGGGATATAGAAACGAAGATATTAAAAAAGCAGGGTACACCCCGCCAGGCACAGAAAAAGACAGGAATGCGTTGCTGACAAAAATAAACAGTGGCATGGAACGTTCAGAGGTTCAGGCTGCCCAAAGCAACCTCAGAAAGATTAAAACTTCAATCCAGATTCTTGAACGAAACATACACGAGGCAACTATTCGATCACCAATATCGGGAATTGTAGCCATTAGAAATATCGACATCGGAGAAAAGGTGAAAGAGGACACCAACCTGTTCGTTGTAATGAATATACAACATCTGTACATGGTGGTAAACATTAATGAAAAAGAATCAACACAACTGAAAAAAGGTCAGCCGGCTACCTTCACCGTTGATGCCCTCCCGGGAAAAAAGTTCAAAGGTATGGTTCAACTGGTTAGTCCAATACTTGATACCGCTACACGAACAGTTGAAGTAAAAATACTATGCCCCAATTCAGGCAATCAACTGAAACCCGGGATGTTCGCCCGGGCAGAGATATTTACCAGAACATTCAATGATGCCATGGTAATACCAGCCAAATGTGTAAAGAATCTTGATAAAGATTCTCCAACTGTCTTCGTCTGCCGGGAAGGCATGGTTTTCGGCAAAACCATTGTTACGGGTGAGCCTGTAGATGAAGAAACAATTCTTGTCACAGAAGGCCTGGCAGAGGGTGATCGTATAGCTGTATCACATGTACAGTTATTGAAGGACAAGATGAAAGTTACATATAAAGAGAAGGAGGATGATCATGTTCAGGAATGACAGGCGTTTCATCCATTCTGCGTTCGGCACACTGGCTGTATTGTTACTGCTTTTAGGGTGCCGTGTTGATGTTACCCCTCCGGAGGTTATCTCGTATAATCCCGCCCATCAATCAAGCGTTCAGGAAAACACTACGGTAACACTTTCATTTAACAAAAAAATGGACAGGACAAAAACAGAAAAAGCATTTTCATTGTTTTCAAGCGATACTACTATTGAAGGCACCTTCAAGTGGACGAATAACTCTAAGACTATTGAATTCATTCCGTACGATATTTTACTAAATGGGTATTACCGCATGGTTCTCTCCAGGAGTGCAGTGGATACCGATGGGGTTACCCTTAAAACCGAACATATATCAAGCTTTTTTGTGGGTGAGGACAGGTATCCCCCGGAGGTTATATCTGTCAACCCCGCAAGTCTTGAAAACACCTACCCCCTTGATGGAGTAATTACCGTTGAATTCTCTGAGCCAATGGACCAGATGAGTGTACAGCGGGGGATACGCCTCTCCCCCGGCACGGAAGGATCTTTCGCATGGAATGATGACAACACCGGGGTAACCTTTATTCCATTTACCAACCTTTCTTTCAATACCGAATACACCATCACGGTTACCAAAGAATGCGCTGATACTTCGGGAAACACTATACTGCATGATCATGTTTCGTATTTCAGATCAGGAGATGAATTTGTACGACCATCTATAATCTCACTGTATACGTCCTCCTCTATCCTTAACTGGGCCACCTTTGAGAATTACCATCATTTCAACGAAGTGCAGCATACCGACATATTCACCTTCACCTTCAACGAATCAATTCAAAGGGAAAGTTTTGAATCCGCATTACGTTTTAATCCGGCCATAGATGTCACCTTCAGATGGAATACCAGTTCCACCGAATGCGTGGTGACACCAGGAACTGACCTTTCATCCGGCCGGGGATACCAGCTGCTTGTCAGCACCGCTTTGAAGGACAGGGCTGGCAACAGTATGCTTGATGAGCGCGTATACCTGTTTACGGTTGATGCGCTAACATCAATCCAACCCGAAATTACAGGAATACAGTATAATGAGAATGAACTGGTTAATACTGTATTAAACGAGCTGGGAAATGAAGAACCTGCCGCGTTAAGCACATACACCTTTGAAGTCACCTTCAATTCCGACCTGGACAGATCTACTATTCCCGGCAATATCATAATCGATTGTATTAACGGGGAAGCAACAGAGATCGGCGGCAGCATACAACAGTACCAGTGGACACCGGGTGACAATCGAAATCTTGATCTCACCCTCACTTCCATTGAAGGAGGAAACGTCTACAGGCTCACCTTCAGGGGCGGCCCGAATGGCATTACCGGCAGAAACGGCATACACATGGCAGAGGATCATGTTATTCTCTTTCGTTTTGACCCGCTTGACCAGGAGGTATCACCATGAAAAGAATTATTATATTATTCATATTGTGTAGTGTTGTCGTGTGTATGGGGTGCGATAAAGAATGGTTCGACATGACCCCGCCGGAAGTGTCTTCTATTATACCGGGCAACAGGACAACCGGAGTCAGTGTTCGTCCTGAAATACGTATTACCTTTTCCAAAAAAATGGATACCGCCAAAACGGAAGAAGCCATTTCGATATACACCGGCAGTTACGAGCCAAAAGGATATTTCAGATGGGAAGGGAAAAAGGTATATTACGATCTCGTTGAAGACCTTGAAAGCGCCGCCACCTGCGTTATACAGGTAAGTGACAGTGCCGAGGACGTCAACGGAAACAACATACTTGAAACCGTTACATCCCTTTTCTCGGTGGGAACAGATTTTCTTCCACCTTCGGTAGAAAGTATATCACCTGCAGACGGTACATTACTGACAGATCCCTATCACCCGGTTGTTATCACCTTCTCGGAGCCTGTTCATGAAGAATCCCTTGAAAAGGGGTTCTCGGTCTCACCATACGTAAATGGCTTTAAGTCACTTTCTGCCGGCAGTACTGTGCTCACCTTCACCCCGTATGAAAAGTATCTTCACGCCACACATTATACCATAACCGCGGACACGCAAATTACCGACGTGGCCGGCAATCAACTGGTGCAGAAATATACCTCCACCTTTACCATGGGGACAGACTACATCCCCCCCACATTAGACCCAGGACAAACAGATCCGCACGATCCGGATGTGGGAGGGTTCGTTTCATTTGCCGGCGACACTATCAGGCTGGATCCTTATACCCTCACCGATGGAGCAGACAAGAATGGCCGCATCACCCTCGTATTCTCCGAGTCCATGACAAGAATGGACACAGAAAACGCGGTATCACTGTCACCATCGTTGCCGCTTCAATACCAATGGGAGAGCCCCCGCACTCTTCATCTTGATGTTTCGGGTATATCATATAAACTGGACGAGGTGTATACTGTGGCGGTAAGCTCAGGGGCCCGTGACCTGCAGGGCAATCCCATCGATACCGAATACAGCTTTCCTTTCAGAATAAACGTTGCCCACTCCCGATATCTGGAGATTGTCCCCTTCGGCGACATGGACAAGTATGTATCACAGGTCAACTGGAAAGATGACGCAAGCGGCCCCGATGATGACAAACCAGTACACCCGTTATACCAGGATGATACCATAGATCACGGGTACAGCTGCATCAAGACCATTAACACCGACTTTAAAGACGTATACGTTTTTCGGGTATTCCTGTGTAACAGCACCGGCAATCTTGATCCTGGTAGTATAGATGAGCTTTCTGCCATACAGGCGGTATCCTTTAGAACAGTTACCTACTGGCATAACCGCACCCCGGTAACACCGAAAATATGGAAAGTCACCAGGCCTTCAGAACACCCGGATGCAATTGACATATACCTCTTTGACATAGAATCCGAGACCTATTACCAGCTTATCATACAGGGAGGAACCGAAGGGATACGTGATACGGAAGGGAACTACATGCCGGATACCTTTAATCTCTTCGTAAACAGTTGATATGTCAATCGCGTCATTCAGCATAAAACGGCCAATAACCATCATCATGTTCTTTGCCGCCGGGGTTATTTTCGGGATAATCGCATTAGGGAAAATGGAAATCGACCTTCTTCCTTCAATACAATACCCGGAAATATCGGTGATTACTCTCTACCGGGGTGCCGCACCCGCCGAGATAGAACAGCTGCTCACCCGTCCCATCGAGGAAGCGGTTAACGGTGTATCCGGTGTAAAAAGGATCCGTTCGGAATCCATAGAAGGGGCAAGCCTTGTTGCCGCCACCTTTGACTGGGGAACCGACATGGACCTTGCCACCCTGCACATCCGTGAAAAAGTTGACCTCGTAAAGGGTGTACTGCCGCAGGACGCGGAAAAGTCAATGGTTGCCCGTTTTGATCCCAACGCAATGCCTGTAATGAATATCGCGGTTACCTCACCATCAATGGACCCCCGCACCCTGCGAAACGAAATTGATCACAGGATAAAACAGCATTTCGAAAGGGTGGACGGTGTAGGCACCACCCGGATAACCGGTGGAGAGATACAGGAAATACAGGTTAACGTTGACCTGCAGTCCCTGCAGGCATATGGCCTCAGTATCTATGACATCATTGAAAATGTCAACATGTCAAACTATAACTTCCCCGCCGGCACCGTTACCCGGGGGTCGAAGGAACTGCTGATTCGAACTATAGGTGAATTCACCTCCCTGGATGACATCGAAAAGGTAATGGTTAAAAAAACCGAATCAGGCAGACATATATTTGTAAAAGACATAGCCCGGGTATCCAGCGGCAGCAGGGATAAGAAAAGTGCGTCATTTATAAACGGACAGGAAAGTGTTAACCTGGGCATTATCAAGGAATCGGGGAAGAACACGGTAGAGGTATGCAAGAAACTTCATGTCCTTGTGAACGAACTTAATACTAAGTATGCGGGTACCCTGCAAATGGACATATGCTATGACAGCTCCGGGTATATCGCGTCAGCCATAGACAATGTTACAATCTCGGCCATACTGGGAGGAGTCATAGCCTTTTTTGTGGTGCTGGCTTTTTTGCAGAACCTGACGGCATCCCTGGTTATTATTGTTATTCTTCCCGTTTCGATAATGCTTACCCTGCTGGCCATGTTTTTACTGGAAGTCAATATCAATCTCATGTCCCTTGGAGGTATGGCAATAAGTACGGGTATGCTTGTAGACGGTGGCATTGTCATAATAGAGTCCATTCAAAAGAAAACCGATACCGGGTTACCCATCGAACAGGCTGCTGAAGAGGGAACAGGGGAGGTAACCTCCGCCCTTCTCTCTTCAATGCTGACCAGTATAGTGGTTTTTTTACCCCTTCTTCTTGTCAGTGGTATATCCGGCCAGTTGTTTGGGCAGCTGGCAATAACTGTCAGCGTATCCCTCCTTTCCGCTTTCATTGTTTCCATAACACTGATCCCCGCCCTGATTGTGATGGCACAACGCAACAACATCAACACAACAAAGTTATTTTCACATATTCTGCATCATAGAATCCAGGCAGGACTACGGTTTATTGCAGTGTCCATCAATTCCACCATGAACAGGTTTTCCCGCCAATATGAAACGCATCTAATTAAACGTATGGACAATCTTCGACAGACAACTATTGCCGCCATTCTCGTTATCATTTTCGGACTTGGACTGTTCCTCGTGATCGACAAGAACCTGATGCCCCACACCGAACCAGGCGTATTCTCAATACGCATCACCGCACCCAGGGGGACTTCCCTTTCAGGCACCAGGGAACTTGTGCTGCAGGTTGATTCCATGCTTGCGAATTCACCATCTGTGAAACAACGAATCATAAACGTTGGGTATAATCCGGAAAGCATCACCGAATACTTTGGCAGGGAAAAGAACACATATACGGGAGAGATCCTTGTAACAATGAAACCAGATGCTGCATTGTCCACAGCTGATACCATTAAAAGCTTCAACCATTCTTTAAATTTCCCCGATGACATCAAGGTTGAATTTTCCGCGGATAATATTGAATTATCACGACTTGTTAATATACAGGCATCTTCCATCAGCCTCGACGTATTTGGCGACAACATGGTTTCTCTTGAAACTGCAGCAGATAATGTAATAAATACAACCGGAAAAATAGAGGGAATACGTAACTGTATACCGCTAATCCACAAGGGAAAACCGGAAATAAAAATAGACGTGGACAGGGAAAGACTGTCTTCCCTGGGATTACACATAAGGGACATAGCCGATTTTATATATGCCTCTGTTCAGGGAGAAAGGGCGGGACAATATTACGAAGATGACAGGGAAATTGATATCAGCGTTCGTCTTGACGAAAAATTCAGGAATAACGTTTCAGATCTTCAGTACATGGTGCTAAAAAATTCTGACGAAAAAATAATACTATTGAACAATGTGGCTGACCTTACCATGCAGGAAGGATACAGTAAAATTATTCGGAAAAACCAGGAAAGATGCATCAGTATCATTCATGAAACATCAGACGGGTATTCTTTCAGCAAGATCATAAAGTCAATAAAGGCAAAACTTAGTTCTATATCACTACCCGATTCTGTAACCGCCGCACTTTCAGAGGAGATGAATGAAATACGTGATTCTATTAATTCCCTGGTAATGGCCCTGCTGTTATCCTTATTGCTGATTTACATGATCCTGGCATCCCAGTTCGAATCATTTACAATACCACTGCTGATCATGTGCACTGTTCCACTCACTTTCCTTGGAACAGGGGCTTCATTGTTGATTACCGGCAACACTATCAACCTCATGTCAATCATGGGGATGATCATGCTGAGTGGCATCGTAGTAAATAATGCTATTGTACTTCTGCAATACATATCACTTTACCAGGGGCAGAACATTAGTCTGAAAGAAGCTATTATCTCGGCATGCAGAAACAGGCTGCAGCCAATACTCATGACGGCCCTCACCACCATACTTGGGCTCGTACCCCTGGCCATCGGTATGCAGAAGGGCTCCGAGATGCAATCACCACTGGCTGTAACCGTGATTGGCGGTCTTGCCACTGCAACCTTTCTCACACTTGTTATCTTCCCGGTAATCGTGTTTCACTTCCATAAAGACAGGAAAGGATCATGAAACAGGTTGTACTTTTTTTCGTTCAGCGAAAAATCAGCGCCCTGATGCTGTTCCTGGTAATTTTTCTGGCTGGTATTTTTTCCATACAGTATATTCCCACATCTTTGATGCCATCTGCCGAGACCCAGGGTATCACTATCTCCATAAAGTATCCCGGACAATCACCATGGCGCATTGAACGGCTTATTACAAAACCGGTTGAGAATGCCATCGGTCCCATAGGTGGCATAAGTGAAATTCTTTCATCATCACGTGATGATGAGTCAAAGATATATGTAATGTTCCAGGCCGGTGTGAGAATGAAATACAAGTCTTTCGAGATACGTGACCGGATAGAACCCGTTCGAAGTAATTTCCCCCGTGATGTGCAGGAACCCGCAATATATATGCATACAAACGACAACAGCCCTTCTGTAATTCTCCATGTGACAAGTGATGTGTACTCGTTGAATGAATTGCGTGAAATAACAGAGCTGAGACTAAAAAAACAGGTGGAACGGGTTGACGGGGTAAGCGAGATAATGATCGGCGGCGGCACAAGACGAGAAATACAGGTTCGCGTAAGACCAGGCAGGCTGCTAAGCCATGGACTTACCCTGCAGCACGTAATGGACTGCCTGCAGCAAAATAATTTCGTCTCTCCCGGGGGTACCCTGTCTAATACCAGAACATATGGAAAAGATTTTTCCATAATGATGAATGGCAGGTTTCAGTCTATTGACGATATAGGCAACACTCCTGTATTATCCGCCTCCAGCGGTTCACCAGTACTACTGAAAGATATTGCACGAATAAGCGACTATTCAGGGAAAAAAGAATCCATCGCCCGGGTAAACGGGAAAGAACACGTATCACTTTATATTTTTAAAACCAGCACAGCTAATCCCGTAACAGTATCACAACATATCAGGAAATTACTATCAAACCGAAACATAGACAATCTAACCATCACCACTGGTTACGATCAGGCTGAATATATCAGCAAGGCGGTGAAGAATCTCATGATAAGCTGCGTTCTGGGTATACTGCTTGCTGTCATCGTGCTTTTCCTTTTTCTGAGAAGAATTGAGATAACACTGCCCATCATCATCGCCATTCCATTTTCACTTCTTGTGGTATGTTGCTACCTGTATTTCAGCGGTAAAAGCTTTAACGTGATCACTCTTTCCGGCCTTGCAATTGCGGCGGGACTGGTGGTTGACAACAGCATTATCGTGCTTGAAAATATTCAGAAACATGTTGCAGGGGTCAGGTCACCTTCAGGAAATTCTATCGCCGATGCCTCTTACTCGGTATTCAAAGCATTGCTGGCCTCAACCCTCACCACGATCTGTATTTTTATCCCGGTTATCCTCTTCAGGGACGCGTACAAATCCATTTACGGAGAGCTTGCCGCAACAGTTATAGTGGCACTGCTGGCCTCTTTCGCGGTATCAATCACCCTGCTGCCTTCACTTTTTTCATTTCTTTCAGATAATACGTTTCAGCAGGTCAGCTCACGCGCTCGAAAGGGTTATGTACATGTTCGCGCGATCATTTTCAGCAATGCCGCGTGGAAACTACCTTCTTTCAATCCGGGCACACAATCCTTCATACATACCCTAAAGAAAAGCATGACACTGTTAAACAACAGGATACCATCATATGAATCTACATTGTTACTATGTTTTCAGAATAGTAAGAAATATGCCATCAGGGGTATTATCCTTGTAATCCTTACTGTAATAATCGGGGGCACAGGTATAAAGAAGGGAAACCTTTCCATCAATGACAGCCGTGATATTATGGCTACCCTTGAAATGCCATCAGGCACCTCCCTTGATGCCACATCGAAAAAAGCCGTATTACTTGAATCACGTTTTGAACAAAATGAAAATGTCACAGATGTCTCGGTAAAGGTTGAAAAAGCAAGTGCTGATTTTGTGATAAAAACGCATAATACTGCTGACAAAAAATCCATGACAAACCGGTTAAAGACGTCAACACGGGATATCACAGAAGGGTCTGTTTTCTTTCAACAGGATGATTCTTCAGGATATTCCGATTCAATCGACATGGAGATTTCCGGTCCTGATATTAATGTAATACGTGATATCACCCGCAGGCTGGCAGCTACAATCAACCCCTGGCATGGCATAGAAGACGTGATACTTCGATTCAAGGAAAAACGCCCCGAGCTGCACATCCTGATAGACAGAGACAAGACAGCAGCCACAGGCCTTTCCATGGCACAGGCTGGTTCTGTTATCCGCAACTCACTCTACGGCCCGGTGGCTACGAAATTTATTGACCGCCATGAAGTGGATATCCGCGCAGAACTGGATATTGATG
>CAZVRB010000085.1:0-15277 GCA_964629365.1 uncultured Leptospiraceae bacterium | reverse complement strand
AGCACTGGTGTAAGATAGAGCCACGCCGCCCCGGAAGAACTGTACCTGCCCCTGCTGCCTGCCATCAGTCACCCTCCCGCATCATGGCTTCACGCATTCGCATGCGCCGCAGTTTCTCGCTGGCGTAGGCGGCCGCTTCGTTAAGGGCTTCTTCGGGAGTTGCTTTCCTGTACAGGGCCCGTTCCAGTTCCTTTCCCAGTTTGCTCGAGATGCGGCTGTAATAGGGAATAGTGGGCCGGACGTGACCGTGCCGCATCTGCCGTGCATACACGTCCATGAAGGGATTTTCCGCCAGGTACTTCCTGTACGCAGGGTGATGGTACACATGCCGGTTCACCGGCAGGTACCCGGTTCGGGTGGCCCACTCAAGCTGGAACTCCCCTGACATAACGAATTTTGCAAACTCCCACTGGGCCTTCTTTTTTTTCCCGTCTTTTTTGAACATGAAAAGGTTCTCGCCCCCAATATTCGTGGCCCGTTTTTTCTTCATGGGCAGCATGAGGGCCCCGTATTCAAGGCCCCGCTTCTTGCGGGCCTCTTCGAGTATGCCATGGTTCCAGGGGCCGTTGATCATCATGCTGACCCGCCCTGCAATAAAATCAGCGGTTTTATATCCGGCACCAGGCTTTGAGAAGGTGGCGGCGTTGTCTTTATATACAAGGTCAATCCAGAACCGGAGGGCTCTGACCCCTTCAGCGGTGTTGAACCGGGCTTTTTCTTCCTTTTTATCGAGAAACTGTCCTCCCGCCTGCCAGAGGAATGTCTGCCAGGTCCACACCGTCCACTCGCTGTTGCCGATGGGCAGCTGCATGCCGTAGCGCCGGGTGAGGCCCTTACTGTTTTGCTTTTCGGTGAGTGTAATTGCAGCCTGGCGAAGGTCTTCCCATGTCTTCAGCCGGCGGGGATCTATACCCGCCTCACTGAAATGTGTTTTGTTGTAGTATAATGCAAGGTTATTCGTATCAAAGGGAACGGCGTACAGCCTGTCCCTGTAGGTGCAGAGCTTCCAGAGTTTTGTTGATACGGTCTGAGGGTTGAAACTTTCGTCGAGTTTGATGAGAGCGGATACGTCCACCAGCGCGCCGGCCCGTGCCAGTTGACCGGTTGCCTGCGGGCCCCACCACATGAGATCAGGAGGGCTGTTACCCGCGATTGCCGTCATGATGCGGCCCTTCACCTGGTCGGCGGCCCCGTAATGCTGGGGTTCAATACGAATGCCGGGGTGTGTTTCGTGAAAGCGTTCAAGCAGGGTATCAAGCACCTTTCCGTTTTGTATGGACTCGATGCCGTGCCAGAATACCAGTGTAACCACGTCACCTTCGGCCTTCGTTGTATCATCACCACATGAGATGATGCTCCCGGCCATAATGCAACCGAGACACCACAGAAGCAGTACACATGTAAAAAAACTGGAACATTTTTTCATAATAGTTGTCTGATACATTAAATGCCTGTGGTATGGCGCCTGTTCTGTCATATACAGGCTACCAGCAGTTTTACGGCGAATCAAGGAGTTTATTGCGGTATACTATAAACATTGTTGCCAACATGAAATGGAAATTATATCTTGAACATGAATGTTTTCCAGTCGATACATTATTGAGGAGAAAACCACTGGTATTTATGAGAAACAAGGCTTTTATTAACGGTGTCATCACCATACTGGTATATATGCTGTGCGCCATACCGGTGTACCCGGCTGATAATTCAGAGAAGGAATCCACCTTCGACAAAGCACGGAAGTATTATTTTCAGCGAAAATTTGAGATGGCCGAACTGCTGTTACAGCAGGCTCTGAAAGAAAATCCGGAAAATGAAAAAGCATACAGTTATCTTGGTGATATCTTTTTGAAGAAAAAACGATATGACGGGGCGTTGAAACTATACCAGCGTGCCCTGGATATGAACCCTGATAACGGGGAAAACCTTTTTCGTGTTGGCCAGATTTACTATTACAAGAAGGAGGGTCAGAAGGCTGTTGAATATTTCAGAAAAGCATTCGCGGCTGATCCTTCATTGAAGTACTCTTATTATCACGTGGGTCTTGCCAGCCTGATGCTGCTTCGTGACAAGCAGAAGACCATTAACGCCTGGGAGCAATTTCTCAGCATCGCGCCTGAAGATCCGCAATATGAAAAGATCAGGCGGGTGATTGAACTTCTGAAAGACCCTAACTTCAAGATTCCACCCCCCGGCAGTGACATCTCTATCGAGGAAGCGCTGCATCTTGGCGGGGCCACCCTGGCACAGCAGGAGCGAAAAGCCGAAGACAGAAAAGCCGGACATGAGAAAAAGAAGACAAAACAAAAATTTGAAGAAATATACAGGGATGACGACCTGTAATCAGAAACACGGAGGACTCACATGGCATATTATGACAGGTATAAGAACGTTAAGCGGGCCGGTATTGGATTACTTGCCCTGCTGCTTTTAACCGGTGGTTATTTTCTTTTCTTCGGCGACAAGGGTGTTGACTTCGACGAGATAAAAGACCTTCGCGTGGAACAGATCGAACTCTACCAGAAACTTTTGGAGACCGATCCTTATAACACTGACACCCTCGTGAAGCTTGGAAATCTCTACAAGGATATCGGGGATATCGACAGGGCTATTGAATATTACAAGCGTGCACTTGAAATTGACCCGGGCAATTATTCCGCCCTGAATGAACTGGGGCATGCCTATGCCCTGAAGGGTGATTATGAAAATGCCATAAAGACGCTGCAGCTTGCCAAGAAAGCCTTTCCCAGGTATCCGCAGGCATATAACAAGCTGGGTAATGTATTCGATAAGAAAGAAGAGATCGACCGTGCATTGAAGGAATACAGGAAGGCTATAGACGTGGCCCCCGATCACCAGGAAAGCTACTGGAATATCGCCCGCCAGCGCCTGAGAAAAGGTGATACCGACGGTGCTATTGATATTATAAAAAAAGGAATTCGGAAGAGTCCCGGTGACGCTGAAGGATATTACTACCTTGGCGAAGTCTACAGGCAGGTGAAGCGGTATGACGACGCGAAGAAACAGTATAACCGGGCCATTGACATTGATCCCCGTAAATCGAAATACTACCGGGGAAAAGGAGAGGCCAATCTCAGGCTTGGCCAGACCGGTGAAGCCATTGAATCATTTGAACGGGCCCTTTCGGTTAACGCAGCCGACGCCAAAGCCAGCGAACGGCTTGGTGACATATACGCACGTGACGGTGAATACGGGAACGCGGTGAAGTATTACCGCAAGGCCCTGAGCTATAACAGCCGTGACAAGAATCTCAGGGGTAAGTATGCCGATGCCCTGGCAAGACTGCGGCAACAGCAGGATAACGCCCGGAGAATTGCAGAAAGAGACTCATCAAGGGGCAATGGGAATGGCACCGCCATTGACGGTGCAGACGGCAGGGGGCCATCAAGCGGCATAACAAGGGATACCGGTGATATGGACACCCAGCCCACAGGCATGAGCACGCCGAAAGCCGACATTAAGCCCGACGCGAAGAAATGGCGTGAACTTGGTGACCGGTACCGGCGCGAGAAGAAGTACGACAAAGCGGTACAGGCCTATAACAAGGCAACACAGGCTGATAATGATGATGATCATTCACACTACTGGAAGGGACGCATATACGCCCATAACCAGATGATGGACAAGGCGAAAGATGCCTACCAGAAGGCCGTGCTGGCCAACCCGAAAAGTTATGACTCACATTACAGGCTGGGTGTAATTTACTACCTTGAGAAAAAATACGGTGCCGCCATCAACGAATTCAACAAGGCCATACAGGAGCAGCCCGACTTTCCTAAAGCATACTTCAACAGGGGTATGGCTAACTTCAGATTGAATAATAAAAGCCAGGCGATAAAAGACCTGAAAAAGTCCATCCAACAGGACCCCGGTCTTGAACGTGCCTATTTCAATCTTGGGGACGTGTACCTGAAAAGTAAAAATTACAAGCAGGCACTGAACTACTTTTCGAAGGACAGGGAACTTCGTCCCAACAATCCTGATACTCTTTTCAAACTTGCTGAAACGTATCACGAGATGAAATCCTACAGTAACGCCATACAGTTTTATAACAGCACACTTCAGGCTGACCCGTCATACTTCCAGGCCAGGTTTAACCTGGGGCTTATTTACGCGAAAAAAGGGCAGTATCGTGAAGCCATCGCCCAGTACGAGAAGGCTCTTGATATAAAGGACAACGATTACCAGACACTTTACGAGATGGGCAAGGCATACGAAGGTCTTGGCGATGACGACAACGCCATCAAGTATTATTCGAAGGCAATCGAACGTAATCCTGCCTACACCAAGGCCTATGTAAACCTTGGTAATCTTTACAAAAAGAACAAGCTCACCGACAAGGCGATTGAACAGTTCAAGCATGCCACAAAAAATAATCCGAATTCTTACGAGGCCCATTATAACCTTGGTAACGCCTATCTTGAAGCGAAGATGTACGATAGTGCCATTGAAGAATATAACACGGCCACGAACCTGGGTCCTATGAACGCCGACGCGTATTTTTACCTTGGTGTTGCCAACAGGGAAAAGGGTAATTACCAGGAAGCGGTTTCATCCTTTGAAAAAGCCGTGCAGCTCAACAAGAGAATGATTGACGCCCATGAAGAGCTTGGTATGATCTATTACAGGAAACTTGACAATAATGAAAAGGCTGTTTACCATTTCGAGAAACTTTTGTCATTGCAACCCAATCATCCAAGGGCTGACAAAATACAGGATATAATCAATCTTTTAAAAAACAAGTAGGCACACACTTATCTTTACGAGGTTATCGACTTGAAGGTTGTAAAAATATTTCTATCACTTATGTTCGCTGCCATCATCCTGGTATCCTGCGGGCCAAGTCCCCGGCACCTGCGTTCTCTTAACAATGATTATTTCAGGACGGGATTTCTGAGTGATGACCTTTACCAGGTTATTGTTACCGGGAATCCCGACCCGAACGTGAAAGGTCTTGTAGCAAGAAGAGAAAGCGCCAGGCTTAACGCTTTATCCGGTATTGACGACAGCATTGTAAACAAGCTGTATTCTGAATGGAAATCCATGCACGGTAAAGCATTGGAAGGGATACCCGAGGTGAAATTCAGAAATTACATACGTTCACAGCTATCAGGTTTCATTGACAGGGGCTGCATTGTAGAAAAATATTACAACCAGGACCATAGCATCTCAATAGTATACAGGATTCATTCGTCGAACCTTCGTGATACTATTGCGTCTTTGAATATTCCCGATGAGCTTATCTTAGATGGAGAGAAAACCAATGAAACATCTACTTAAAACATTGCCGGTTGCAATCTGCCTGCTCGCGATTTTCACTGTTTCATGCTCTAAAGATATCCAGAAGAAAAGCCTGCAGACAGATAAGCCAGATGACCAGGATCTCATGGTTCTTGAATACCAGAAAGAGGGATTTATATCTCCTGACAGGTACCGGGTAATAATTGTTGTACCCGCTGAAAATGATAATGAACCATCCAGTATTAAAGAACTGGCACAGCAGCGGGCTGTTCTTTCTTTGAGAAAATACCTGATGTCACAGGATATCCAGGTAAACCATAATGCACAGGCATACATTCTGAACGTAGTTCAAAACCATGGTACTTTAAAGAAACATGAAACATCGTGTTCTACAAGGTATTGTTTTTTCTTTGACATCAGCAAAAACAATCTCAAGCATTCACTTGATACCATCGGTCAACGTCGATAACCAGGTTCATTATTCGCTATACAGGTAATATGAAAGATTTTTTAGAATAAAAATATTCAGGTTCTTTTTATTTTCATCGTAAATACTGCTGAACATCACCCCTATGCCATATCCTTCTGCACTTTTATCAACCCGAACCACCATGGCAAGTGCCTCCACGCTTGAAAGTTCAGAATCGATGGCCGAAAGGTCAATAACCAGGCGTATAATTGAGGAGATTTCAAAAGGCTGGGCGGAGATAAAATACAGCCCTCCCCTGCTTATATTAACAATTGTACCAACGAAATCTATGGCCGGTGTTTCTTCACTTGAAGATTCGATGAGGGTCTCTACAACACGGATAGGAACCTCCACGTCAAGACGATAATGTTTACGAAGATCACCCCTGCTGTCTGTTTGGAATCGTTCTAATATCCATCCATCAAAGTTATTTTCGAACCAGTCTGAAACCGCGTCATCGAAATCAATATCTTTATTGTTTTTCTTTAATTGATCGTAATGAATGGATATGGCATCTTTTATCTCGGATGATAATTTTTCATATCGAATATATTCTCGCATAATTACACTCCCATTAAGGATGAACAGAGTCTAATCTACCCTGTATAAAATTGCAATGATTTTCCACTCTTTCCAGATTCCCGTGTATGAAAAACTGTTATTCAGAATAACAATACATGAAATTGTATTTACTTTATTGTTTAAACGCAGATAAACGCAAATGAACACAGATTATAGTATTGATTATCAATTATTCATGATAAACCGCGTTTATCTGCGTTTATCGAGCGAAGCGGGCGGTTTCATTTTTTTATTCATAATACCAATATTGTTCTTTCCAAATTTTTTCAGGGCTGGTAACATTAATTTCCAATTTTCATTAGTTTATTTTTTAATAAACCGGTAAAGATACGCGATATTAGTACTATGATACACATACACAAACAATACAATCCATTGCTGATAATTCTGCTGTTGTGCATAACCAGTATTGCTTCATCTTTACTGCTTCACGAGATCCTTTTTGCCGGTAATTCATACCAACTGGCGAAACAACCTGCGGAAATCAATAAAATTCTGAAAAATGAAAAAGAAACCACAAGGCTGAAAAAGCTTATAGAAGAAATAAAATATATTGATGAAACATATTCCCAACTGTATCAAAAACTTAAAAATGACAGAAAGATTGTAATTTTCTTTGATCCAGCCCACGGAAAGCTTCCTGATGGGAGATGGCAGGGGGAGGTAACCGGCAGAAGCAGTTCAACCGGTACCACAGAGGAATATTATTCTATACAGATAGCCAGGAAACTTTACAGTCTCTTAAAGAAAAACCGCTACATTGAAGTAGCCTCTACCGATGATTTCATAGCATGCATGGAAGGCACACAGGATTATTACGACAATATCCCTTTTACCCGGACAGTTGAGATGGCTTACCAGGCAGGTGCCTTCATTGTAATCAGTGAGCATCTCAACAACACTTCTATTATTCATAAAGCAGGGGGTATGGCAAACATTCCCGGTATTCACGTAACCTACAACAACAGCGGGCAGAGATATCTCAGTCATATCAGGCATTGCTACAAGGGTTTTCTCACTCTTTATAATAAAATTGACGCAAGCGGTTTTTCACACACATACGCGAAGAAACTGAAAGAGTCACTGGTAAAAAGCGGGCTTACACCCAACAACTGGGAGCATGGCACAGTGGCGGATGACCGTTTCACTTATTTCATCGAATACCCGGTATCGGTTATTTTCGAATCAGGTTTTATTTCGTATCCTCCTGAAGAAAAGAAACTCAATGATCCTGATCATCAAGAGCTCCTGGCTAACGCCCAGTATGATACATTGATGGATTCCATCCGGAATATCTTTGGTGTTGACATATCCGGTTTCTGGTTAAAGCGCTATGAATCCAGCATTCAAACACGGCTCACCATGCTCAAAATGGGCCGTATGGCCTGTTATTACCTGAAAAACGACTCCCCTGAAAAAGCTGAATCCATTATAAAAAGCATTCTGAAAAGATATAAAGACCCTTCTTTCAAGCCTGTGATATCCAACTACAGGCAGATCCTTGCAGTAATACAGAAAACTGAAAAATACAGGAAGAAAGCAAAATACTACATTAAAAAGAAAAAAATCTCTCATGCCAGGAAATACCTGCGCAAGGGAATATCCATAACTTCGGGCAGCCCGTTGTTTACAAAACTTAACGGCCTCTGTGTTAAAGAATATTCTGCTATAAAACCCCCTACGCGAAAACACCGCAGGGCAACCAGGCCATCAGGGCCCATTAAAACCAGCTGGAACACTCCTGTTCTTTTCGTAGTTGAAAGCGGACAGTCCATTGATACTGCCATCAAGAATGCGTTTAACCCTGATGATAAAACCTTCAAAAAGTTGAAAAAAAATTTCAAACACGCATACAGGCATAAATGGGTGAAACTGAAAAAATATTCAAAAAAGAAGAAGAAATATATTTATTACTGGAAAAAAAGAAGCTATAAAATTAATTTCACCGAAGGTATTTATATCGTTCGCCTTGGTAAAAATCAAACTGTAAAAAAGGTAAAAAAAGTATCACGTGTGAAACTGGATCCATGGAGATACCAGAATCACCAGTACTTGAAAAACTCGTGTTGTGCAACATATACCAGGTCAAAAGGACTTTAAAGGCAGCAGCTGGTTTGGGAAACCCTATTATTTCTTTGGAGATTATCTCTGGAATAAATATAAAACCCGCGTGTTAAAGCTTCCAATAAATGTCAACCTTGGATGTCCCAACAGGGACGGAACTACCGGTGACGAAGGATGTATATTCTGCCCGGAGGACGGTTCTGCCGCACCCATAAGCAATGATGCCGATTCCATTGTAAAACAGATGCAGTTATCACGTAACTCGTTTGCCAGGTCGCCCCGTGACACCAGGTATATTGCCTATTTCCAGGCATTTACCAACACCTACGCCCCGGTTGAACATTTGAAAACCATATACGATATGGCCATTACTCCTGATGATATAATCGGTCTCATGATTGGCACACGGCCGGATTGCCTGCCCAATGAAGTTCTTGATCTTATCGCCACCTACCGTAAAGACATGTTTGAACTGTGGCTTGAAATCGGTATGCAGACAATACATAACAGGAGCCTTAACTACCTGTTACGCGGACACAGCCACGCCCAGACCAGGGATGCTGTACTGGGGGCGGCAAAACGGAATATTCCCGTATGCGTTCATGTAATTCTCGGAATTCCGGGAGAAAGCTGGAGTGACATGATGGACACGGCAGAAGAAATTTCATCATTACCGGTAAGTGGGGTAAAACTGCATCATCTTCATGCTATCAGGGACACTCGCCTTGGTGATCATTACATCCAGGATCAGTTTATTCCCATAACCTTTCAACGGTATGTCTCTTACGTGTGTGACTTTATTGAACGGCTTCGACCGGATATTACCATACATCGATTATCAGGAGACAGGGACCCGTCAACCCTGCTGGCCCCATCCTGGAGCCTTCACAAGGGAACGGTAATCAAGGCAATTCAAGACGAGTTTCACCGTCGCCAGACCTTCCAGGGATTTCTGTACCGGGACTGAAATGTACTTTCTTTAAACCGAAGATTGCCTGAAACTCATTATTGACTCACGCAGAGGCGCGGTAAACGCGGAGAGTTGACATTTCACCAGGAGAAATCCCCGGCGCGCTGCGCCGCCCCCTTTGCTAAAGGGGGCTTCCCAGGAGTCAAACTTTAACCTTAGCCCCCCTTCAGTGAAGGGGGGTTGGGGGGATTTTCTTAAGTCTCATGCTGCATCATCAGTTCCATTGTGACATCTTTTCACAAGAGAAATTGTGCATTGATGAAGTGTCTGAAGTTGTATGGTTTGCGCTATTCACTAATCATCCGCGTTTATCGAGCGAAGCGGGCGGTTCCACATTTTTTTACTGTAAAAAACTATATTGATTGAATTTATATAGTACTCTGAAGAAAGAATATGAAATAAACATCTCTCCGCGTTCCCCGCACCTCCACGTGAGATTCAATGATAAAAAAACAGGAGGGGCCCGTAAGCCGAATTCTGTTTAAGCAGCCATCAATCTTGGAGACATGTTACCATGCCTCTCTTCGCGACCTACCCGCAACCTCGGACGGGCCGTCCTGATCGGTTACCTACTTGGTCTTGCACCGGATGGGGTTTACCATGCCGCCTGCCTTACGGCAAAGCGCGGTGAGCCCTTACCTCACCATTTCACCCTTACCTCATGCCTGTTGCCAGGTGAGAGGCGGTATATTTTCTGTTGCACTTTCCATCGCCTCACGGCGCCCGGGCGTTACCCGGCATCCTGCCCTCTGGTGTTCGGACTTTCCTCACCGGCTGTTAAAGCCAGCGCGGCTGCCTGTGCCCCTCCTGCTTATAATATACTGATAAATGCTGTTTTCGTGTATCTTCTATTTTTGCAGTATATATTCGGATAACGAATTTGATCCGTATTTTCTGGTGCTAACCAGTGCCAGGTCACCTGCCTTTTCTGGTACAATGCTTTTACCGAAATGCTGCACAACAACAATACCGTCTTGTCTCAGTATACGGGCTTCACTTATCTCACGTAAGATCATTTTATATCGCACCGGCTTTTCCCGTACTTTTTCATATGGGGGGTCGCAGAATATACTGTCAAATTCATATTCCTGTCCCGAAACATATCGGATGCAGCGTCCGGCAGGCATGGACAACACCCTTGCAACACTATCGCATCCCCATTCTTCCAGCAAATTTTTGATAAACGAATATCTCTTTTTATTTAACTCGTTAAACAGAACAAAAGACGCTCCCCTGCTCACCGCTTCAATACCCATCTGCCCCGAACAGGCGTACAAATCAAGAAATGATCTATCTGTAAGGTCTTCACCAAGTATGGAGAACAGGGCTCCTTTAAGTTTTTGCGGCGTTATATCAGCATTGTTGAATTTCCTGTTAGAAAAAGGAATAGTTCTTCCCTTGTATGTACCGGCAATTACATTCACAACTTATCCCGCTTTTAATGCCTCGTTAAGCTCTTTTATAAAAGCATTGATATCAAGACCATTATTGACTGCCACCTGTTTTACCGTGTCCTGCTCAAGTCCCCTGCAGGCCAGGCAATCAAGATTGTGTTTTTTGAAAACAGCGGCAACTGTGCTGTTACCGGATATTATTTCCTTTATTTTTGTATTCTCGTCGATTTTCATTCATTACCCCAAAACAGTTAAAATCTCAGTGCTTACATACACTTTTTTATGGAATTTATGTATTTATACAAGTATTATATATGAATAAATGAAAAAATTAGTAATTCTGCACCCTGTTTCTGAAAAGATACAAAATTTTCATTTATAAAATAATAAAAGTTGTTGCATTTATATCGATCAATCTCTGATAATGGCAACTGATTTTGAAGTAATGGAGAAATTCATGGCTAAGTGTGAAGTTTGTGGTAAATCAGTTCAGTTTGGCAATAACGTGAGCCATTCAAATAAGAAAACAAAACGAATGTGGCGTCCAAACGTGAAGCGTATACGTGTACTGGAAGGCAGCAGTGTTACGAGGAAGTACGTATGTACACGTTGTATTAGATCAGGAAAGGTTGCCAAGGCAGTGTAGTAGTGCAACCATAAACCCGGTATAAAATCCGGGAATGAATGTATAATAAAAGCAGGCAAGGGAAACCTTGCCTTATTTTGTTTTCACACCAGGTATCCTGTCAGAAGAAACACCAACAGAAGCAATACAAAGAAAACTACTATACCGATAAAAAACAACGGCAGCAGTGTCAATACCAGTGCCCTGAAAAAATCCATCTTATGCAGTTCAGAAATGCACTTCACCGCTATGACCACCGACCACAGCCCCAGGAGAAATGAGAACAGCGAATAAAAAAACAACGGGGCGAAATTAAACGTTTTAAAGATATACACAGAAGGCAAAAGAAGTATCTGCGGGAACAGAGATATAGACAGAATTGATACCAGCTTCTTTACCGAACCCTCATAACCGGAATATTGGAACAGCATGTCCAGTAAACCGGCGTAAAGCAGGATACAAATGAAGGTGATGAATATCTTCAATATCCAGCCATAGCTGATGTTGTAATAGAAAAAATTTGTTTGTGGGACCAGGAGAGCGTTGGTAATGATCTCAATTATTGTGACCAGCACAACCGAGAATAATCCAATAAACAGGTGACGCCAGTTTTCCACCTGGAGAACGTGTGTCAGCCTGCCCGGTTCTACAAATACGTAGAGAAAATAGTCAACCCATTGTAACGATCGCAGGTACTGTATCATGGCTTGTAACTGTATTCAATTATTGAATTATTAACGGTGTCAGCAGGGAATAACCCCCCTGCCCTCATGAAGCCCCCATACATGGCCTTCATTGTCATCAGGAACTCTTCAAATGGAGAAGATGTTTTTTCATATACTGCCGCGTCATCCGGCAATTCGGCAAGCTCTTTTGCCTTAGCCAGCGAATCATGAAAAGTTCCCACCTGGTCTACCAGCTTGTATTCAACAGCTGTTGCCCCGGTAAAGACCCTTCCATCAGCATACTGTTTGAAATCCGAAATCGGGATATTGCGTCCAAGTGATACATCTTTCAGAAATTTTTCATAACTGGTATCAATTAGTTCCTGTATAAGCTCACGTTCTTCTGAACTGATCTGCCGATATGACGACAATATATCCTTGTACCTGCCGCTTTTTATTACATTCATCTTTATCCCAAGCTTGTCAAAAAGTCCGCGAAGATCGGGACTCATAATGATCACACCGATTGAGCCTGTTATGGTGCCGTAATTGGCAAACACGTGATCACATGCAGAGGCGATATAATATCCCCCTGAAGCGGCAATATCCCCCATGGATGCCACAACCGTTATGTTCTTTTTACGGATTTCCATGATCTTGTTAAATATCTCCTGTGTGGCAGCTACCGTACCTCCGGGAGAGTTTATCCGTATAACAATCGCACGTATTCTACTGTCTTTTGCAAGCTGTGAAAGCCTTTCAACGATGGCATCTGCCCCTGAACTAATTCCCAGCATGCCGGTTCGCTGGCTGGCCATCTCGATTCGGCCGTATATTCGAACCACCCCCACACCGGGACCGTATTGTGGTGCTTGAAGAGTAAAATGTTTCTTTTCTTTTTGCTGCATAGTCATGCTGATATCAACAATTGCAAGTATTGCAGAGAGCACCACCAGCGAAAGAAGGGCAATAAGTATTTTTCGGTTTCTGTCCATGTAAATTTTCCATCTCAATTTAATAATTGCATCATGTCATGTATACATCATTATCGCCCACTAAATCAACCGTTTTTATGAAAAACATTTGCAAAAATGAAAACCCTGTTGTTTCTACGTGTATACAGCACATTACAAATGGGCGGTGTACATGAAGAAAATTCTCCTGTTACTATTATCATTCCTTTTCATGATTATCATCATCATGGGAGTCTACGCATACACTCAATACGACAGGCCGGGTGTACGGTATATATTAAACATGTCCGGCTACATGGAACCTTCAAATTTCGTTAAGAGTGAAGTAACACTGAAAGTGGATGAAGCCGAAATTCCCGTAATGAAATACACACGGCCGCAGAGTCCCTCTGATACCTGGTTCATACTCATTCATGGATTTGCACCTTCAGCCCACGAGCATCCAAGAATAAACCAGATGGCCGCATCCATTTGTGATGCTACGGGCATGTCGGTGCTGATACCCCGTATACCGGCTTTCTTCCAGGAAAATAAGGATGTGCAACCAATAATACAAAACATACGAACTGTATATTCGGCACTTACAGAAGAGTTTTCCGGGCGATACCGGGCTTTCGGCGCCTGTCTTGGAGGAACATTTCTATTGATGGCACTGCAGGATGTGTCCGCAGACATATACCCGGAAAAGATATTACTGTTTGGCCCCATGAATGACGGGAAATGGCTGCAGAAGACAATGAACCAGAATAATCAACAGCTTGATTTTATAGTGAAACTTGCTATTACATCTAACCAGGATGCTTTTTCTTCTGCGGAAAAAAAACTGATCCATAAAGCCATGATGTCATCATCGCCGGGAAAAACCGATACTACAAAAATGAAGCAGATACTTGGCTCCTCACTCTACAATGATATCTCCATACTCAATATTGATGATTCATTTTTCAGTGATTTCAGGGAATCTATCCCCCCGGGCAGCATTAATCAGAAAGCACGGTGCAGGTATTTCATTCTGCATTCACAGAATGATGATATCATCCCCTTTTCTGAAGGCAGATCATTGTTTCAATACATGAAAGAACAGGGTAAGGACGTTCGGTTTTACGGAACAGAGATGACCGGGCATACCGGCAACAGGGTAACCGTAACGGGATTATACCAGGAAATGAAATATCTCGCGAACTTTTTCGACAGCCTTTTTGAGGGGGATGTGACACCGCGGGCACAATGACATCATGTACCCGCGATATCACGGCAGGAATACCTTACCATCTCATGATCACTTCCACGAAACCGCTTGGCACCATGCCTTCGTAGCTGTATGAAGGATTTATATCATCTTCAAAGGCGGGATCTTTTTCTACAGTCTGATTTACCAGGTACTGGAACTGACCTGCAATAGTGATCTCGATTGGTGAAACCATCGGTCCTTTTTTAGGAACTACAAAGGTGAGTCCCAGAGACCCAACATGCGTATCATTATCCAGAAAATTGAATGCTGTACTGTTTGCATCATCTTCGAGGAATGACATCCTGTAAAAATAACCGGCATTTACCGACATCCATGAAAACAACTGGTATGATATACCAAGTTTCGGTACAATAATATCCTTGAATCCTGGTAATTCAATATCAGGATCGTTGTCTTCATTATATGTCTTTATAAACTCTTCCTTAGCATTAGATACGCCGTAATTTGACCACATCTGGTACTCTACATCAAGAGATACTGTCAGATCTGCCAGCATTCCCGTTGGCGTGTATGCAGCCCCTGCAGAAATAATATGAGGAGTATAGTAATCATATATTGATAATCCCATAGCCATTGTAATACCACCCAATTGAAGACCAGCATTGGTGGTAAATGGATCTATTTCCATCCATAATTCACCCCTGTAGGCAATACCAAGCTCAAGGCCCTTTATCGCGTCCCATATCTTACCAGGGCTGAAATACAGGCCCACTGCGGGGGCGTATACCGGTTCAAGGTCCATTTGTACCTGTTGCTGGGGTACCGTTGGGTCTGGTCCTACTTCCACCTCTTCCAGTTCTACCGCACCTTTACCACCAGTCCATACATGGGCACCTAATCCGATACCGAACATATCATCAAGAAAGCCAAACCCCATACCGGCAAAGATCACAGTTCGCTGCGCTTCCCGTCCATACCGTTGATAATTATGCGTTCGAAGGTCGATATCGTTCACCCGTACCAGGGTGCCGTCCTGCATAAGGCCGATGCCCAGGCCGAACCTGGATGATGAGATGAAAT
>CAZVRB010000084.1:0-16034 GCA_964629365.1 uncultured Leptospiraceae bacterium | reverse complement strand
ACAGAGTCTGGGGGTGCCCGTTTCAGGGCTGAGATTATACTCCTTGAACCTGACCTGGATAATGCCAGCGCAGGGAATGACGGGATAATTATTAAGTAACTATCAGAAAGTCATTCCATGCATGGAGTGACTTTTTTTTATTAATAGTGGAGAATACTATGAATATACCAAGGGTGCTTACTATAGCGGGATCGGATTCCGGTGGTGGTGCGGGAATACAGGCTGATATTAAAACCATTACCGCCATGGGTTGCTACGGTATGACGGTGATAACCGCGTTGACCGCGCAGAACACAATTGGTGTTCAGGATATTCACGGTGTGCCGATGGAGTTTATTGACCGGCAGTTCGAATCGGTAATGCCTGATATAGGTGCTGACGCGGCAAAAACCGGTATGCTGGCAACTCCGGAGGTGGTTGCCGTGGTGGCGAAGAACATAGACCGTTATGGAATAAAGAGGCTGGTTGTTGATCCTGTCATGATAGCCAAGGGTGGTGCGTCATTATTAACCGGTGATGCCAGGAACAGTATAATAGAACAACTGCTTCCACGAGCCATGGTGATTACCCCAAATATACCCGAGGCAGAAGTGTTAACAGGTATGAAGATTGCTAACCAGGATCAGATGATGCGTGCAGCGGAAAAGTTAATGGAATATGGATCGAAGGCCGTGGTTGTGAAAGGCGGGCACGCGGAGGGAGATGCGGTTGATATTTTTTATGATGGAGTTGAATTTGTTACATTTTCACATCCGCGAATTGATACAAAAAACACCCATGGTACTGGTTGTACTTTCTCTGCTGCAATCGCGTCAGGCCTGGCTGCCAACATGACTATCATAGAAGCCGTATCAGAGGCAAAAGATTTTGTGAGCCATGCCATTTCTCATGCAATGGCAATTGGACAGGGGCATGGACCAACAAATCACGTTGCCTCAATAGTGAATAACAGGGAAGCCATCAGGTGTATTGAAGATCTCAAGGAAGCCTCCATAATGCTGCACAGGGGGCGTTGCGGTCATATAATTCCAGAGGTGCAGTCAAACATGGGGTATGCCCTCCCGTACGCGAAAACTCATAGCGACGTTGCGGCATTTCCGGGTAGGCTTGTGCGCCTGAATGATCATGTGGTTAGGGTTAAGGATCCTTCTTTCGGGGCATCCAGGCATATCGCTAATATAATTCTTACGGTAATGCGGCATGATCCGTCATACCGATGTGTGATGAATATACGGTATTCAGAAGATATCGTTGAGGCGTGCAGGAAACTGGGAATGTCCGTTGACAGCTTCAGCAGGGATAAAGAGCCTGAGGATACGAAGCTTTCCGAGGGGTCATCACTGGAATGGGGAACCGGGCAGGTATTAGACGGCAGGGATGATATTCCTGAAGTAATCTTTGACAGGGGAGGACAGGGTAAAGAGCCCATGGTGAGGATTCTTGGACGAACCCCCATTGATGTGGCTGACAGGGTTCTGGCTGTTGCAGAAGCAGTACGAAAATAATAGTAAAACATTCGAATAGCATTCACTAGTTGACATTCGCTCATAATAATGATATACAGGGAGAATAGCCATGGAATTAAATGAAATAACCATAACACGTGCCATTATCGAAAGGTATTTTAATAAGCTGCTGGATTATACTGATGTCGATACCGCCATAGTTGGTGCCGGCCCTGCAGGTCTTGTGGCAGCCTATTACCTTGCGAAAAATGGCAACAAGGTAGCAATTTTTGAGAGAAAACTTTCAATAGGCGGCGGTATGTGGGGGGGCGGAATGATGTTCAACGAGATCGTTGTACAGGATGAAGCCCGTAGTATACTTGAGCAGTTTGGTATTACAACCACAATGTACCAGGAGGGGTACTACACGGCAGACGCAGTTGAGTCGGTAACTTCAATTTGTTCAGCAGCCTGCAGGGCGGGGGCAAAGATTTTTAACTGTGTTTCTGTTGAAGACGTGATAATACGTGATGGTTCGGTAAACGGACTTGTCATTACATGGTCTCCGGTTGAGATGGCGGGGCTGCATGTTGATCCACTCACCATTGGGGCAAAGAAGGTCATTGATTCAACCGGTCATGATATGGAAGTGCTGCATGTTATCCAAAGAAAAGCAGATATGCAGATGAATACACCCGATGGGAAACTGCAGGGCGAACGTTCAATGTGGGCCGAGAAAGCGGAAAAACTCACCATCGAAAATACCAGGGAGATATGTACAAATGTCTACGTGGCCGGCATGTCGGCAAATGCCGCCTTTGGGGGACCGCGAATGGGCCCGATATTCGGGGGAATGCTTCTGTCGGGGAAAAAAGTGGCTGAGAGTATACTTGGAAAAAGCGTATAAAGTTGTTTTATTGTGTAAAGTGACACGGGTCAATACTGATGACGATTATATTTACCAGCCGGGAATACGTATCACAATAACATCGTTATCGATATTATTGTTGCAAAGATATAAGGCTATGATTAATATGTAATCATAGAGTAGAAAGCATGTATTTCATCGGGGGTGGTGTATGAAAGGCTATTTCGGAAAAATTTTGCGGGTTAACCTTACCAGTAAAAAAATTGAAACCGATCATTTTGATGAAACTTTTGCCCGCAAATACATCGGGGGCAACGGTTTTGCAGCAAAGTATATATATGACCTGGTCGAACCGAAGGCTGATCCGCTTTCGGATGAAAACGTTGTAGTCATTGCCACCGGCCCCATGACAGGAGGCCATGTGTGGGGTGCCGGACGCGGCCACATGGCCTCAATATCTCCTCTAACAGGTCTTTTCTGTGATTCAAACTTCGGTGGTAATTTTGCCACCATGTTGAAGCGAACCGGGTATGATGGTGTGGTAATTCAGGGTGTTTCAGATGTTCCACTGTACCTTTCGATGATCGACGGAAATGTGGAACTGAAAGACGCTTCCGGTTTATGGGGACTTGATACCCACGAGGCGCACCAGGCAATTATTGAGGAACAAGGAAAGAAAACCGAAACTGCCCTTATTGGTCCCGCGGGGGAGAATGGTATTCGCTACGGATGTGTTATTTGCAGCGGTACCAGGGTAAGTGCCGCGGGCAGGGGCGGCATAGGAGCGGTACTTGGTTCCAAGAAACTAAAAGGGATTGCTGTGCGGGGTGACAGCAAGGTGGAGATAGCCCGGGAAAACGAATTGAAAGACTATCTATCCGAAAGACTGCCGGGATTGCGAGAGAAGGCCGCTGGACTGACTGCCATGGGTACGCCGGTTCTAGTAAATATCATCAATGATAAGGGTAAGCTTTGTACCAGGAACAACATGCGTGAAACATTTGATGAGGCGGGAAAGATCAGCGGACAACTTATTGAAGAGAAATACAAAAAGAAGAATATTGCCTGTTTCGGTTGTCCAATAGCCTGCGGTAAACTGGTATCTGTGCCGGAAGGACGATTTTCAGGACAACAAGTGAAAATGGCAGAATACGAAACATTATATTCAATCGGCAGCATGCTTGAAAACAGTGACATATCATCAATATTCAATGCCAACACCATGTGTGATTACATGGGCCTTGATACAATAAGCTTCGGCGTAACATTGTCATTTCTGGCTGAATGCATTGAAAAAAAACTTATTTCACCTGATGAGCTTGAGCTGCCCATAGAGTTTAACAAGTTCGCAAACCTTGATGAGATTGTACGGGTAACCGGCATGAAAGAAGGACGCCTTGGTGAGCTTATGGCCATGGGGTCACGGGCAATGTCTGAAGAGATAGGCCGGGATTCATTCAAGTATCTCTACCATGTAAAGGGAATGGAAATCGCGGGACACTCTGCCCGGGGTCTGCGGCAAATGGGCATTGGTTATGCCACTGCCACCCGCGGAGGAAGCCATCACGACACCCGTCCCAACTATTACCCGGATGATCCTGAGGTCGATCCCGGTTTTGACCACATGCCGGAATATGCCTATAATTCTCAGAACAATACGGCCATAAGGGATTCGCTGGTTATATGTGCCTTTATCTACGAAAGGGCCTTTGGCACACAGCTGAACCAGGTTACTCCCGACGTGTTGAACTATATCACCGGATGGGATATTACTCTTGAAGAAATAGTTACCGCGGCCGAGCGTATTTATACACTTGAAAGACTGATAAACGTTAACAGGGGGGTGGACAGGGAGGCTGATACCCTGCCTTACAGGGTTATGAATGAACCAATACCGGATGGTCCTTCAAAGGGCTGGTATTGCTCTCCGGATGATCTTTCAGGTATGCTGGATGTGTATTACAAGATGAGGGAATGGGACAGCAACGGGATCCCCGGGAAAGACAAAATTGAAAAGCTGGGTCTTGCCTGAAAATTTATAATTACATATCAACTTTTAAAATGATCCCATCCCCCCGGAAGCAGATCTAACAATTCCCCTCCCGGTTCTTTGAGTTGGCGAAGGGTCGAATCCGTTATTTCACCAATGTGTACCAGTGGATATTCGAATCGTTTATTGTATTCATCAATTATTGCTTCAGCTTTATCCGGGTCAATGGTTACCGCAAGCACGTAGTCTTCGCCCCCTTCGAGGGCGTATTTCACCGGGTTGAAGCCGTGATCGCCGCAGAATCTACGCAGGTTACCTGAAACAGGAATACGATCAGCATATAAAATAAATCCCATGCTGCTCTCATCTGCAATATGTCCAAGATCAGAGCTGAGCCCGTCGCTGATGTCTATTCCCGCGTGAACACCATCGCAGCCACTAAGAAACAGGCCTTCATCTACATGGGGGCGGGGACGTACATGGGCCATGTACAATTCTTCATTATCACCGGAATATGGGAGGTCATTGAGTATAAGGTGCAGACCGGCCCTGCTGTCACCAAGGGTTCCGGTAACAAAAACCAGGTCCCCCTTTTTGGCTGCGTTACGGTAGAGAATGTTGTTTGAAGGGGCGCTGCCGGTCACCGCGATATTGATAACAAGGCCTGAACGAGAAGAGGTGGTATCGCCCCCCAGTATATTGGTATTATGAATACGCGCAAGTTCCTTCATCCCAGCGTAAACCTCATCCATGTACTCCACGGAAATATCATTGGGAATGGCAATGCTTACGAAGGCATGCCGGGGATTGGCCCCCATGGCGGCAATATCACTCAGGTTAACTGCAAGTGACTTGTAGCCGAGATTCCAGGCTGATATTGATTTTCTTGTAAAATGAATATCTTCAGCAAGGAGGTCGGTGGTGAGAACCTGGAGAATCCCGGGCTCTGGATCATAGACTGCGGCGTCATCTCCGATAGACCGTACAATGCCAGAGTTGTTGATTACGCAATCACCTGTGAGGCGTTTAATAAATTCAAATTCACCGATGTCACCTGTTTTCATGTCTGACTGACCCCGTTAATAATTGACCGGAACTTCCGGGATTCCTCGCCGGGATTTCGGGATGACATAATGGCAGAAACTACGGCGATGGAATTAGCCCCTGACTGAAGCACAAGTTCCGCGTTGGAAATGTTTATTCCACCAATGGCCACTATGGGAAGAGAAGTGACCTTCCGTATGGCTCTCAGACCTTCAATTCCAACGGCTTCGGCGGTATCAGTCTTGGTAGGGGTTGAAAATACAGGGCTTACGCCAATGTAATCAACACCCAGTCTTTCGGCACGAAGGGCATCATCAACAGATTCAACGGATACCCCCAGTATCATTTCAGCCGGTATAATTTTTTTCGCAATTTCTGCAGGTATATCTCTTTGACCCAGGTGAACTCCATCCGCATCAACTGCCATGGCAATGTCAATCCGATCGTTAATGATCAATGGAACATTGTAATCAGAAAGTATTCTCTTTAATGAAAACGCGGTTTTAATCATTATCCCGGCGTCACTGATCTTATCCCTGAATTGCACACAGGATACCCCTCCTGCTACCGCATCAGCAACAACTTTTTCCATGCTCTCAAGGGGCAGTCGATGATCGGTTACCAGGTATAAGGAATAATCAACCGTCTTTTTCATATATCTTTTCTATCCTGTATGGTAATGCCGGCCAACCGGTTGATATCATCTATTGACAGGTTATACAACGCATCAATCAGGGCTGTAGTAAATGTTCCCGGTCCTTCAGCATGTTCGGAAGCCAACTCACCAGCAATGCCAAAACAGGTTAACGCTGCTGCAGTGGCAGCCAGGGTATCATCGTTTATTGCAGCAAATGCCGCGGTAATAGCTGATGCAGAACAGCCGGTTCCGGTCACTTTGCCCATTAATGGATGGCCATTCTGTATCCGCACAATACCAGTCCCGTCTGTAACAAGGTCAATATCACCGGTAACCGCAACAGTGATAGTAAGTTCATTTGCCATTGCTACCGCTGCATCTTCAGCGGTGTCAATAGAATGCATTGAATCAACTCCTTTTGAGCCTGCGCTGCTGTCACGTAGTGACAGAATTTCTGAGGCGTTACCCCTGATAACGGTAATGTCACATTCATCGATAATTCTTTTGGCGGTGTCTGTTCTGTAAGGGGTTGCTCCAACCCCCACAGGATCAAGTATTACCGGTATTCCTTTTTTCGCTGCAGCTTTTCCAGCTTTTATCATGCTCTCCACCCATGATGGCGACAGGGTGCCGATGTTGATCACAAGTGCTGAGGCAATTGACACCATGTCTTCTACTTCTTCGATGGCATGGGCCATAACAGGAGATGCTCCTGAAGCAAGTAGCATGTTGGCTGTAAAGTTCATTACCACGTAATTGGTGATATTGTGCACCAGGGGGTTCTTTTCACGTAAAAGGGTTAAATCTTTACCGATACTTTGTTTTGTGATATTCATATTCCTTTCACCCGTAATATAATATTATTTCTTTTCAACGCAAATATCATTATGCGTGTTAATCGCGCAAAGTTTTCCACACATGGTGCATACGTTATCTTCGCTGTTCTCGCTTATCTTTTTTCTCATCCGTGGTACAAGCGGATCGATGGCAAGATCGAACATGCCGGCCCAGTTCAGATCTTTTCTACAACGTGACATTTCATTATTTCGTACAACCGCACCGGGAATACCCTTTGCCACATCAGCTGAATGGGCGGCGATGAGTGAGCTTATCACCCCCATCCGTACGTCTTCAACAACAGGCAGGCATAGATGCTCGGCGGGGGTGACGTAACAGAGAAAATCAGCACCATGATAGGCGGCAAGGGCTCCGCCGATAGCACCGGTAATATGATCATAACCGGGGGCGCAATCTGTAGTAAGGGGGCCAAGCACGTAGAAGGGAGCGCCGTTACAGATTTCTTTTTCCATCTGTACATTTGTCTCGATCTGGTTAAGGGGTACATGTCCCGGGCCTTCTATCATCACCTGTACACCGGCAACTCGTGCTCTTTCGGCAAGCCCTCCAAGTGTTACCAGTTCTTCAACCTGCGCCCTGTCGGTTGCGTCTGCAAGTGCCCCGGGACGCATACCGTCACCAAGACTGAGAGTTACATCGTATCTTTTGACGATTTCCAGCAGCCTGTCATAGTATTCAAGAAGTGGATTTTCCATGTTATGATGATGCATCCACGCCGCAAGCAATGATCCACCACGGCTTACTATGCCGCAGATCCTGTTATCACTGCCCGCAAGTGAAACTGCTTTCATGGTAACCCCGCAATGAACGGTTATATAGTCTATTCCTTCGCTGCATTGCAGTTCTATCTCGTCAAAAAGCATATCAGCAGTCATTTCGGTGATGTTTCGTTCTTCTGATGCAAGGATGGATGCGACACCGTATATGGGCACCGATCCGGTCATTACTGTAGAAGACGAAAGAATTTTATTTCGTATGACTCGAAGGTCACCACCGGTTGACAGGTCCATCACGCTATGGGCTCCAGCCTGTATTGCTGCGTCAAGCTTATCCATCTCTTCCTCAATATCAAGATGGTCCATGGATGTTCCAATATTTGCGTTTATCTTGGTGGTGAGCCCTTTCCCGATTCCTACCGGGTGAAAATTACGGTGTATATTTTGTGGAATTATCAGGTGTCCTTCGGCGATACTTCTGCACACTGCTTCAGGTTCAAGATTTTCATCTTGTGCAACTATGCGCATGGATTCGGTAACTATACCATTTTTCGCTGATTCAAGAAGTGTCATTTTGTCCTCCGTAAAATAAAAAGGCTGTTTCAAGGGAAACAGCCTGCTATTTAACGGCAACATGAAGTGCAGTGAAAAACGGGTTACAATTGCACAAACTATTTCCCTACGCTGGCATTACCCAGTTCAGGTTCATCGGGTATTATCTCAGGTCGAAACCACCCCGGTTTTAAAGATCATTAGTTAATAACCATTGAGACTAAATACAACATATAGTATTGCAGGCATTCGTCAAGATAAAAAACTCATTCAGGTCTACGCTCCGGAATTGAATCAGGAGACTTTCCTGTTTTGTGAAACTCCGGTGTGAGGTACAGTCCGCAATAACAATGGCCATATTCTTCCTGGTCGGGAACACAGTATTCGCATGGACATATGATGTCCTTATCCTTTTCACGTATACCATCAGCATCCCTGCATGGACACGCAAAATAGCCATACCGGTTATAATTGGTAGTCAATCCTTCAATGAGTATATCAAGGAATTCCTGTTCAGGGTGAAGGTACCAGTTTTTCTTTTGGGCCACCATTGTGACAAATTTTTTAGTATCATCAAATGTTTTGCTGTGTATATCAGGCATACCTTTCCTCCGTCTCTATAATGAAAGTGTGCTTTTCCATTCATCCTCTTTGAATCCCGTAAGCTGTCTTGTATCGTCCATTATAAGGAAGGGGAACGCAACACGTGAATCAGGAAACTTCGCTTTCAGATCATCTTTTACACCGTTTTTTTCTTCAACAGGCAGAAGGTCAACATATACATACCTGTATTCAACATTATTCTTATCAAGAAAAGTGAGTGCCCTGCGGCAATGACCACAGGTTGAGAGGGCATATACTGTAATATCACCCGGTTTATGTGATCCTTCAATTTTCGTAAATTCAAGTTTCTCTATCATTTTCGAAATCCTTTTATCGTTATATTGATCTATTATACCTTACCGTACAGGACATGAAAGGTCAAGTGTAAAGATTGTATTTGACAGTACTTAATGGTAATGTTACATACTTGCAGTTCATATTGAAATAATTATGGAAGGAGAAACAATATATCATGAAGAGGTCAAGAAAATACGCGATACTGGTGATAATAATCGCGGTCTTATTTTATTCTTATGTGAAGCTCACATCAACTGTGCAGGTGCATAGTACAGATATAGAAGACTATACGCCGGTGCGTGTTGACAGTGTGGCACAAAGGTATGTACCCATCGTGATTCCCGGTGAAAAATTTGATAAGCCGGTTCGTCTTTTATATCGTGCAAGCAGGGATACCCATGGAGATATTCACCTTGCATATCATTTCATATGGGAAAAAGAGGAGAACAACGCGGAAGGGTTTATGCCCTTTCTTTCGAGAAACCTGTATACCGGAGGGCTCAGTCTTCAGCGTGTTATGTTCGGCAAGGGTGATGTTGAAGTAGTTGGTATGGTGATATCCCCGAAGGGCATGATAAAACGGCTAGAATACGAGACTGCCGCTGATTATGATCCGCGGGACTTCTCGGTCAAACATAAAGATGTAACGGTTGACGGGCCGGTGAGTAAACCTGTCTGCTTCGAGATTATATCATGGAACCATATGTTTGACTATCGAAAGGACTCAACCGAAAAATGCAATAATGGTGTAAGGCTTCAAGCGGAATATTTTACAAAAGAACTGTGGGAAGAGTACACAATGTTCAAGCGTGAAGAAACAATGCTGAAGAAGAACAGGGCCCATTTTAAATGGGAACGTGAAAGTATATGAGGATTGATAATATGAAAACGAAAGGACTGACAATCTGGGTAACCATTGTATTCGTAATGTTTACAGCATGCAGCCTGAGGGAATGCTCACAGGATAAACCTCAGAAAATGACTGGTACCATAGCCGTTACCGGGGTTACAGCCAATGACCTGCAGCAGGTGATGGTATTTGGACTGGATGATGAAAATAACAAAATGGTATTCGTAAAAAATTTTTTTACCGAACATGGCACCATGAAAGGTGCGAGGAAGGATATGCATACATACATGAATATGGTGAAGATGCTTGTTGGGCAGAAAGTTCAAATTGAATATCATGAAGACGTTGCCGGCGATTTTGTGATTGATTCGATTCACCGGCAACTTTGATGGTATATCTTCATGATGAAGGTGGTATAATTTATTTTCGCAGGGAATATCCCGCTTTTTCAACCTTTTTGATAACCCTGTTTTGAAGTGATTCTATTTCTTCTGGAGCAAGGGTTTTTGTATCAGAAGCGAAAGTTATTTTCAGTGATACCGATTTTTGTCCATCGGGTATGGGCTTGCCACTATAGACTGACAATACATCGATGCCTTTTATAAGCTGTTTGTCAACTGAGTGTATGAGTGACCGGATAGTTTCGGTATATTCAAGCCGGTCAGCGATAACTGATAGTTCAAAAGGTACATCTGGAAAACGGGGAAGCTCACTGAACATCATTGAATCCATTGAGGCGGCACGAAGCCCGTCAAGACTGATATCAAACAACGCAGCTTCTCCTTTGATCTCAAAGGTTTCCCTGGTAGCAGGATGCAGTTCGTAGATCATGCCAATCTCTTCTTTTCCGCTCAGTACACGCATACTTCTTCCGGGATGCATGTAGGGAGCAAGTCCATCAGTTGCGGGCATAAGTGTAATACCATCGCGATGAGACTGCTTGATGATGTCCTTTACGCATTTCTTCGCGGTATAGAACAACGGTTCTGCCGGCTTCTTTTGATAGCACACACCTGTAATACGTGTTTCTTCACGGGCAAGTTCAGATGATGTACGTTCCTTTTTCAAGTATATTCGTCCCATCTCAAAGATTGAAAAACTATCATTATATCTCTGATTGGTTAAAATATTTCTGATGATATTGGGTACAAGACTTATTCGCAGGCGGTCCTGATCCTGTGAAAGAGGGTTTTGCAGACGAAGCTCTGCATCTTCATTGATGCCAAGCATGTCAAGTGCCTGGTTGCCTACGAAGGAGTAATTACTTACTTCAATCATATGGTGGTCGCGAACCAGAACCTGCTTTATCTTTCGTTCAAAAAGACGTTTTTCATTTCTTGCCGGAGGTTCGCAGGGCACAAACGGAGGCGAAGGTGGAATATTATCATACCCGAATATTCGTCCAACTTCTTCAACGATATCGTCGGGTAATGAAACATCTTTTGTGGCCCGGTAGGTGGGAACCGTGATATCAAGATTGCCCTTCGTGTTTTTTAGCTGAAAATCAAGACTCTCGAGAATACCGGTAATTTTGCTGTCTTCCAGGTCATGTCCAAGCTTTTTTCTAATGGTATCTGTTGATACCTGTACCGTCACAGGGGTAACGGGATCAGGGTAGGCATCAACTATGGGGGTTACAGCCTTTGCTTCGGGTATCAGCTGCTTTATGAGGTCATAACACCTGATAATTGCCGCGGAACACAGCTCCGGATCCAGTGACTTCTCAAACCTGATGGCAGCCTCGGTTCTCAGCGTGTATCGGGTGGCAGTTTTTCTAATATTAACCGGGTTGAAATTTGCTGCTTCAAGAACTATCTCGGTAGTGTCATCATCTATCTCGCTGTCACCGCCACCCATTACACCCGCCAGTGCAATGGCACCACCGGCATCAGCGATAACGATGTCTTCTCCGGTAAGTGTATGTTCCTGATCATCAAGGGTTTTGAGGTGTTCACCTTCTTCAGCCATTCGAACAATGATCTGGTTGCCCTTCAGCTTTTTCCTGTCAAAGGCATGCATGGGTTCCCCCATTTCCGCCATCACGTAGTTGGTGATATCCACAATATTGTTTATTGGCCTCATCCCGATGGATGTTACCATGGCTTTCAGCCAGTCAGGTGATTGCTGGATCTTAATGTTTTTTATAACCAGCCCGCAATACCTGGGAGCGGCCTCGGGTGCGTGTATTTCAACTGTAAGGGAATCTTCGTCGTTAAATTCAGATGTCAGTTCATGCCTGACGGGGCTTTTCATTTCCCTGTTGTAGAGGGCACCGATTTCCCTGGCAAAGCCCATATGGCTCCACAGGTCTGGCCTGTGAGTTATTGACTTGTTGTCGATCTCAAGCCGGGTGTCCATCCAGCCCTTGTATAGTTTACTCAGGGAAATTCCTTTTTCGGTGTTTTCAGGAAGGATCATGATACCTGAATGATCATCGGATAGTCCAAGTTCTTTTTCTGAACAAAGCATTCCGAAGGATTCTTCACCTCTTATTTTTGCCTTCTTCACTTCAAATTCTTCAGTTAACCTGGTTCCCACGGGGGCCAGTGCAACCATGTCACCCTTCTTGTGATTGGGTGCGCCACAGACGACCTGAAGCTTTTCTGAGCCTGTATCAACCTGGCACAGGCTCAATTTATCGGCGTTTGGATGAGGCTTCATCTCTTCGATCTTTGCGGTGATGACACTGTCAAGATGTGCATACACCTTCTCAACATCTTCAATTTCCGCAGAAGACATGGTAAGTCGCAACGCCAGTTCATTGGGATCTATATCCTCTATGTCAACCATGTTTGATATTATATTTAATGAAATCCACATTGTGTCTCTCCACTTCCTTAGAATTGTTTCAGAAACCTGATATCGCCGCTCAGGAAGTGACGAATATCGTTTATGCCGTATCGCATCATCACGAGCCTGTTAAGGCCCAGACCGAAAGCGAAACCGGACCATTGTTCCGGGTCAATATTGCCGAAACGTAATACGTTGGGATGCACAAGGCCGCATGGAAGCAGCTCAACCCAGCCGGAATACTTGCAGACACTGCATCCCTCTCCTTCGCATATGAGACAATGAATGTCCAATTCAAACCCGGGTTCAACAAAAGGGAAATATCCCGGTCGAAGGCGGATAACCACTTCCTTCTGGAATATTTCTTTCAAAAGAACTTTCATGAAATAGATAAGGTTGGCAACTGATATGTTGCGGTCAACCATCATGCCTTCTACCTGGTAGAAAGTATTTTCGTGTGATGCATCAATGCTTTCATAGCGAAAAACCCTGCCTGGCCCGATAACACGGAATGGGGGTTTTAGCCTTTCCATACCCCGAACCTGGATTGGCGAGGTGTGTGTGCGAAGCAGGTTACCGTCCTCGGTCCAGAATGTGTCCTGCATGTCCCTGGCGGGGTGATGTCCTGGTATGTTCAGTGCTTCAAAGTTGTAGTAATCCGTTTCTACTTCCGGACCGTCAAGTACCTCAAAACCCATTGAGGTAAATATGTCCTCGATCTCATATTGAATCTGGGATATGGGATGCAGGTGTCCGGGCTCAATATCTTCTGTTCTGCCATCAGAATCAAGTGTCACATCGATCCATTCTTCTTCAATGAGTGTGCTGATCTTTGAGGAAGATAACTCTTCTTTTCTGCTTTCCAGTTCTTCTTCTATACGGGTTTTTATTTCGTTGGATTGTTTACCGATTGCACCCCTTTCTTCAGGAGGCAGCTGGCCAAGTGATCTTAAGATCTGCGTAAGCTCACCCTTGCGTCCCAGCACCCGTACACGTATGTCTTCAAGGACATCCGTACTGTCGGCGTTCTGTACTTGTTCCAGGGTTGCCCTATACAATGATTCAAGTTTTTCTTTCATGATAACACCAGTAATTATTTATGAATATATGTTCGCGTATCCGGGTATACCGGTTACACAATCGCTTTTCGTCATTTGATGGAACGGTTGTGGGTGTGGAGTAGACAGTTTATCCCCGCAAAAAGCGGGGAAAACTGTTACTATGTAAAGGTGAAATTTTCATAGTTTTAATATCTTGTATTGTATAATATAGCGCAATTCAAGAAAGTGTATTGCTGAAAAAAAGTCAAGATAAAAACGGAACATTTTTATCTCATTCAACGGCAATACCGCTGCGTCCCCCAAGTATTTTGAATTGTATGAATATGAGGGGCGCCGCAAAGGTAATCCAGAAACCCATAAGCCAGTACCTGAAGAAGTCGGCAATGGCAACTTCGGGAAGCAGCATTTTGATGCCGGCTTTGATTAGTATGATACCAGCTGCTCCAACCGCAAACTTTAGAATGGCAGGTACAACCCCTGTTCGAGGATCAAATGGAATGCGTTTATCGGCAAGTATGAGACCGATTAGATACCCCGACATAACCCCGGTTGTTTTCGCAATTTCATGACCGGGAAGTACCATCATCAAAAATAGTGGGAGAAGTAAAAATAATACAAGAAGGGATATCTCTTTGAAGTTAATATAGGACTTCTCAAACCATGGCAGAAGCCAGACAAGAATTGCCAGCAGAATTGCCCCTAAAATGAAACCTCCAATAACATCACCAAGAAAATGAACACCAAGGTAGATCCTGGAGTAGGGGATCAGTATAATCAATGCTATACTTACAATTGTTATAATTTTACGTTTTGCAAACCAGGCCAGTGTTCCCCAGAAAACAACCGCGTTCTGTGTATGACCGCTGGGAAATCCCGGACTGTTTTGAGGTATATATTTCTGGTTCAATTCCCGAATACCTTCTCTCAGGAAGTCGGCGGCCGGACGGGGATTCTCATATATGTGCTTGGCAACATCATTGGCCAGTGCGGAAACAAGAAACGAGGCACCAACAAGTGAGGCCAGGCGCTTGTTCACGCACCAGTACATGAGTGGTATCATGAGCACAAAGAACATCTCGTTGCCCAGTGCTGTTATCCAGGCCATGAGTACGTCAAGCCAGCTGCCGGCGAATATGTGCAGGTTGTTTAATACCTCTTCGCCGAAAAGAACCTGGTTTGAAAATAGTTGTTCCATTATACATTTCCTCCGTTGACGGTATGTTATTTACTATTGTGTGTATACTTCATTGCTATGTGGGCAGCACCAAATGCAGGTGCCTTTGTTGGTTCTGATATCACGTGATAGTCTATGTCTTCACGCATGCCGGGTAATGCCCTTTGGTGTACTGTCTCCCTGATAACGGGTAAAAGTAATTCATATGCACCTGAGAGCCCTCCACCGATGATAACTGCTTCAGGATTGAATATGTTGACCATGTTGGCAATACCGATTCCAAGGTATGAACCGGTCATCTGCATGACTTCAGAAGCACACCCGTCCCCCCTCATTGCTTCTTTATAGATCATCTCTGCATCAAGTTTTCCGGATTGGGCGGGGGTGTTGAGGGTAGAGTCAGGATGCAGTTGCAGATGCTCGCGGGTAATGCGCACCACGGCGGCTGCCGAGGCGTACTGTTCCAGGCAGCCCGTGCTGCCGCAGGGGCACTGAATGCCGTCAAATTTTATGGTTGTATGACCGAACTCGGCGGCGCTTCCATGTTGCCCAGTATATAGTTTTCCGTCAATTATGGCACCTCCCCCAATGCCGGTGCCCAGGGTTAACAGTATCCAGTTGGAATACCGTGATCCGTTTCCTTTCCACATCTCGGCTTCGACGGCAACCTTGGCATCGTTCTCAAGGTATACAGGCGAGCCGGTGCGTTCACTTATACGTGATGCCAGTGGAAAATCCGAAAGGGCGGGAATATTCGGGATGGAAATAATGGTGCCGGTATCTCTGTCCAGTGATCCCGCGGATCCTATGCCGGTGGCTGTAATATCTGCAAGAGCCGCGTTTTGGCTTTTAACGAGAATTGACATGAGAGAAAGTATGTCATTTACAATTACATCTTTTGTTTTTGCGGTGGCCGTGCTGGTAAAATGAAGCCAGTCTCCCCCGGAAGAGATGACAGCTCCCTTAATACTGCTTCCCCCTATGTCAATGCCTATGAACATTGGAGTACTGTATTGTTCAACCCGGCCGAAGTAAAGCAAATTTTTGGAAAGACAATCGTATGATATCATACGGTTCTAAATACATGAAACCGTCCGCTTTGCTCGACGCCGTGCTGAGCGACGCCGAAGCATAAACGCGGATGATTAG
>CAZVRB010000083.1:0-16034 GCA_964629365.1 uncultured Leptospiraceae bacterium | reverse complement strand
ATGTCTTTTGGGGTTACCATTTCAACCCGGCTGCCATTAAGCATCACGTCTCCCACGTAGGCTTTTTCTCCGCTTCCGTCAACGATGAGGCCGTTTTTTAACAGTGTCCGTGACGCAGCCGGCCCCACTGCTATGGTTCCCCGTCCTTCGGGTACCTTGAACATGGCCGGGTCAACCTTTCTCTTCTCGGGAATCACCCCTCTCCCGGAATCATCCCCCCCACAGCCCAGAAGGGGATATACTGATGTGGCCGCCGCAAGTGCGGCACCAGCCTTCAAAAAGTCCCGCCTGTTTAGCGTTTCGCTTCGAAATATCTTTTCAAGTTCCATGAGGCACCTCCGGGAGATATCATAGTTGCGTGATCATACCGATCAACTGAGTACAGGCTCAGTGTCCGGTATTTATGTTTGTATGTCAAATATTAAATGCTATTTTTTGGTGAAGGATTTACCACAGAGGCACGGAGACACAGAGAAAGGATTTTTAATGTTTGTTTTTATGGTGAGTTGCAGCATTATGGTTAACCGTTAAACCTTTCAGTTATTATGTTATGCAACCAGACAACCATATCCCCCCTCTGTTTCTCTGCGCCTCTGTGGTAAACATGCAAGCAGCGTATATTGCCATGGTTAAGCCTTTCTAAATCTATCACGAAATTGAATTTCTTCCTTGAAGCGGACATCTTTTATGTTGGGAAGTCCGGCAACTTTTTTCATTACTGCCACACCCGACTCCTCGAAGTTTTTCAGCATCTTTTTAGTAACCTCAAAGGGGGTTGCCATCGAGATGCCCACTACGGCTTTTCGCAGTTTCCACCCGCTTGCAAGGTCTGAGCCTCCCACAAGGTTGACCGGGGCTATATAGTCTCCCGGCCTCATGTAGGCTTCGAAATATTTCGGGTTAAAATATTTCAGAACCACCGCGCCGTCGTTATCGGTGTATGAACGTGATCCCTCGGGGAATATAAGAAAGCTCTCACCCATTATCTGCTTGAAAAGATTATAATCATCAAGACTGAAATCCTTCATAGCTTCGGGGAAGTCATATTTTTCGAAATAGCAGTTGAGTTCCAGGACATCCCGTGGATTCAGTGATGACGTGTAAAACTCGAAAGCCTCACGGTTGCCATTAACGAAGGCGTTCATGAAATTAGTGTAATCAAGGTTTTGAATAAACTTTAGTCCGGCATCAGGCATTTTTATGAGGCATTGTGTCCGTTTAGCAATTCTTCTCAGTTCATCTGCCAGGCCATCGGTCTTGATGGGGGTTGTTTTCTGAGAAGGCATGGTAACAAAAAGGTTGCCCGCGTTAGCCGCGCCGCTTCGCAGCACAACATTGGAAAACATTCTGGGCCCTACTACTGTGTTGCAGTTTTTCGTGAGAGTGTCAAACCCGAGTTTTCTGATCACACTTCGAACAAAATAAGGGCCGAGATACCCTTCATGGTGGCCAATGAAGAATATCCGCCTGCCGTGTTTCTTTATTTCCTCTAACCGGGCGAGGGTCCTGATAACGTCGGTGTTGGCAATTTCCTCCCTGCTGCTGTTTTTGAAGGAAGTCTGTTGCCTGTTCACGTTCATGAGAATTATATCGACTATCACTTTCCTCTCCAGGAACTCAAAAAGCTTATGCCAGAATGCGGAATCGGGAAGAACGGGAAAAATGTTCCTGTGAAATAAAAACTGGGTAGCCAGCAGTTTTTCAAGGGCCGACTTGGAGAATTCCTGAAAAAACTTGTGTTGTAATAACTGGTGTTTCATTGAGAGAAATTTGTTTTGTGCTCCCGGGATCAGTTTTTTGCAATCAAGTCCATGCTTCGCGGAAAATTCTAATATTTCCTCCACGAGACGAAGGTCACCTTCGTTATGCGGGGGACGACGCAGTGAAAATATTTTGGCCCTCATAAACTCTACGGTCTCTCTGAACTTTAAATGGGTTTTTAAAGGAAAACGGACAAAAATCCTCTGTAAAAGCGTCAACAGCATGTCCGGGATCCAGGCGACCGCGGAAATCAGTGAAAACAGGGCGTGCAGCAGCCGGTACAGGTATCTCCTGTTGTCAAGCCGGGCTATGTGTGCCTTTAGAAGGCGCCTGTTGGCCTGTAGAAATTCTAATATTTCGTCAGGGTGATAATGCGACTTTGCGTCTTCCCACAACCTGGAAAGGGGTTCTTTCATCTTTAGCTTCATGGCGTTTTGTAACCCGCGGTAATAGAATGTGCAGATGATGGTATGCCTGTAGTAGAAGACGCGGTACCTGTAATGTCAAGACATATGTGGGACCATTGTATGGAAAAAATTCTTTACCGAAATTTACCAGTAAAAACCTGATAGTAATAATACTATGCCAGGGGGAGTGATTTGTTTTTCGGGTAAGCCTTATCCGCCGGCTGGGAACAAATAGTAACCACAGGGGTACAGAGAAACAGAGAAGGGATTATTAATTTTTTTGGCTATTATTAGCAATTTTCATTTTACCTGTTGTATCTGCGGTAAATATAAGTATAAAATGCAAGCAGGCAAAAAATATCCCTTCTCTGTATCTCTGTATCTCTGTGGTTAAAACACCCAATATTTAATTCACTCCCGGCCACATCGCTGGCGGCTTGTTAGAATAATGCTTGTGTTTTATCATTAACCGGGTTTAAATACTGCCTGTCCCCGGATTTTTACCCGTCCACTCCAATGTTCCTAATGCCCCTGCACCCGGCGGGAATGAAAACCCGGGGGTACTGAAGAAGTTACGCCGGACAGTTCACGTAAGGGGGAACATGGTTTCGGATATCCTCAACTATCTGTTGATAATTCTCGGCATAATCATTCTTTATGAAATCATACGCGGGCTTGTGGTCGCAAAAATCCGCGAGAAACTCTACCGTTCAGTGACCGAATACATCGACCAGTACAAAGTGCGCCTGGACAGGTTTAAACTTATCCACAAGCTTGTGGTGAAACAGGAGCTGCTTAATAACAGCGAAATTCACCAGGCCATTATTGAACACGCCGAGGAAAAAGGCATTCGCATACCCCAGGTACAAAAGCAGGTTGAAGATTATATCGAGGAGATTGTCCCGTTTTTTAACCTGCTTTCGTATTACAAAATTGGCTATCGGATTGCCCATGGCCTGCTCAACTTGGTATATGAAGTGGTGATCGACCATGAAAATGCTGAAAAACTGGAAAAAATTCCCCCGGACAGTGTGGTGGTGTTCGTGATGAATCATCGCAGCAATATTGATTACATCCTGGTGGCGTACATGCTGGCACAGCAGATATCCCTGAGTTACGCGGTGGGAGAATGGGCCCGGGTCTGGCCGCTGGAATACATTTTCAAATCCTTCGGGGCCTATTTTATTCGACGACGCTACAGGGAAAAACTATATCACCTTGTGCTGGAAAAATACGTGCAGTTGATCAGCCTTCAGGGTGTCACCCAGGGGATTTTTCTGGAAGGGGGTCTCTCCCGGGATGGTCGTTTCCGCCCGGCAAAGGTTGGTATACTGGACTACATCATCGGCATTAAAAAGAACCCCTCGTTTAAAAAGGAATTGGTGTTCGTGCCGGCGGCAATCAACTATGACTGGGTGCTCGAAGACCGGAACCTGCTGACCGAGTGGAAAAAAGGAAAAGAGAAAAGTGGCTTTCGGGACAATATATCCTCCCTTGTCCGGGTTGTTGTGGGGGGACCTGTTATTATAACACTGAATATTCTTCGCTATTTCAGCGGCAAGCTCAAGCATCACGGTTACGCCAGTGTCAGCTTCGGTGATCCCGTTTCTTTTTCCCACCTGCTTAAAAAGCATAAAACCGACTTCTTTTCACTGGAACGGCCGAAGCGTCTTGCAAGGGTACAGACCTTCGCCGACAAACTGCTTCAAAAAATTGGCGAGGTGGTGCCAGTGACGCCCATAAGCCTGGTGTCTGCGGCGCTGCTGTCGTTTGACAGCTCATTCGTATCCCGGGACGACTTGATACGCCGGGTGCGGTATATGCGAATAGGACTTAAGAAAAAGGACTGCCGCATAGTGATTGGGCGGGCCTTCGAAAGCAGCCGTGAAAGCTCAAGGCGACTGGCGGACGAAAAGGAAACCCGGCAGAAAGACCTGGTGAAATTTGAAGAACGGCTGCTGGAACACGAGGAGGCGATACGTACCGTCGATGTGGCGCTGGAATTACTGAAGAAGCGGCGGGCAATTTCCATGAGAAAGATGGGTATTGTCCTGTCCCAGAAAAGAAAACACCTTATCGAGTTTTATGCCAACAGTATAAGACATCTTCTGGATGAAAAGGATTACCGTTGATGACAGGGATTATAGCCACTGCCACTGGCTCACTATCCGCGCTGCTGATGATGAAGTCGATCATTTTACCCTATCCCCGGATAATGAAGGAATCAGGGCGGGTAAAAAATGAACTGGCAGGATCGTCTCGTGAACTGGTGGTGCTGCTGCACGGTATCATGCGCAGTCCCCGGTCTATGGGATCCATTCAGCGACGGCTTGAAAGCGTCGGTTATGATGTACTAAACTTCGGCTATCCCAGCACTTCGGAGCCCATTGAAACTATCGCCGGGATGCTGGATGCCAAACTAAGGGGACTGCCGAAGAAAAAAGGTCGCAAGATCCATTTTGTTACCCATAGCATGGGGTCCATCATCGTACGTTATTACTTCGCTCATTACAAGCCCCGTAGGCCCGGCCGGGTGGTAATGATTGCCCCTCCTAACCGTGGATCATTCCTTGCCTCATATTTGATGAGCTGGCCCCCTTATCGCTGGTTCTTCGGAGAAGCCGGGCAGCAGATAGCGCGTTCTCCCAACGCCCTGCCGAATACACTGCCGCCGCCAAAATGCGAATTCGGCGTTATTGCCGGAGGGCTGGGGAAAAAACGCGGGTTTAACCCTTTTATTCCCGGTGACAACGACATGACCGTCGCTGTCGAGGAGACCAGGCTGACGGGAATGAAGGATTTTATACTCATACCTTCACAGCATTCCATGCTGCTTTACAATAAACGCGTGATCGAAAACACTGTGGCATTTATTGAAAAGGGAAATTTTATCACGCTCACTGAGAAATAATCTCCGGGCATTTTGCTTGCATAATTTTCATGATTCCTGTACATTCAGGGGGCTGTGAGATGATTTACGGCAATTATAAATCGGTGGTGACGCCAGGTTGCAAACAAGACCCTGATTGGTGCTGATATGTGTATACAAAAATACATCTGCGCGTTGACTATAATTATTTTCTCCGGGGGGAGTTGTATAATGGCGGAAAGTAAAAAGCCTGACCGCTTACCCTTGATGTTTGTAGATTACGAGGGTCCAGCCGATCTGGGTCGTATCAAGATGCGGATTGGTCGTGACTTTGCCATAGTGGAATATTCCAGGCACCCTATGGTGGTTTCAAAAGAAATGCCCTGGAGAAAAAAGATGGCTCTTACCCGGATGGACGTGGCGCAATTGTTTTTATGTCTACTTTCCGAAGATGTTCGGAAGCACAAATGTTCTTCACTCACGCTTATCCCTGGTCAGGATATAACAATAAAGTCCATCTCGGTTGCCATGGGAAAGTCCCCTCCATTTTTCACATGTTCCTTTGTAGAAAAAACACCACCACCCCTGGTTGACGTAATGAAAGAACTTGAGCTCATCTACAGGAAGGTTAAAGAAAAAGGGGAGGACTTCTCACCTCTGCGGTAAATCCTCAAAAACGCAGCTGTCGGACCACTACAAGGCCGACTCCCATCAGTACCAGCACCAGCGAGATGAGCAGTATACCATGGGCAGTGAAGGCGATCAAGCCGAGGCTGGAGAGGGCCCCAAGTATGGGAACGAATATGGGAACATTGAACGAAGCCTTCCCCTCGCCACGCAGCTTGATGAGCACCAGGGCGAAGTTGACGGCGACGTACACAATGAGCAAGAGCACGCTTGTGGTGCCGGCAAGGTAGGTGATGGTGCCGGATATGGCAAGCACCAGCGCGGCAACAAGAACTGCAATGATAGCGTGATGGGGGGTGTGTCGCTTTGGGTGTACCGCGTCAAGCCATCGGGGCAGCAGGCGCTGACGTGACATGCCGTAGATGAGACGGGATGCCATTATGAAATTCAAAAGCCCGGTGTTGGCCACGGCGAATATTGCGATGACGGTAAACATCCAGTCAAATGAAGACCCCCGCGAGGCACGCACCACCTCAAGCAGCGGGGCGTTAGATTTGGCCAGGATTTCAGGTGAAACCGCCAGGGTGGCGATCACAGCAATAATGATATACAACACACCTGCAACAGCAAGGGCGGTAATGATGGCCCGGGGGAATATACGTTCGGGCTCCTTAACCTCCTCGGCGATGTTCACCATGTCCTGGAAACCGATAAAGGCGAAGAATGCCAGGGCGGCCCCGCTGAGCACCTGTCCCCATGGTATGGCGGCGGGGGCAGCGGCGGGTACATGGGCCTGGGCGGGATCATTGGCAAGCAGCATCGCGCCGCATGCGATAACAAACACAAGGCCGGAGGCTTCGATGATCGTGCATATGATATTGGCGGTAGAGGATTCACGGATGCCCCGGAAATTAATGAAACCAAGAACCAGTATGAAAATAATTATGAGAAACCAGTGGGGCAGCCCCGGTAACATACCCTGAAGGTAGCCGCTGAAGGCCCTGGATATGGCGGCAAGCGAGAAGGTGCCGGCGCAGAATACCAGCCAGCCTGCCACAAGGGCGATCCCCTTTCTGCCAAAACCCTGTTCAGTATAGTATGATTCACCGCCGCTTTTGGGGAAGCGGGTAACCAGCTCAGAATATGAGAGGGCGGTGATTGCGGCAACGGTAAGGGAAACCAGGAAGGCCAGCCAGCTGTAATAACCTGCAGTGCCGGCAACCTTCCCCATGAGGGCATAAATACCGGCTCCCAGGATATCCCCCACCCCGTAGGCGGTAAGTGCCCAGAACCCCAGTGTTCTTTTCAGATGTGTGGATTGCTCATCATTCATTGAAAACAAAACCCGTTAGAGTTGCTATTTTCAGCTCAAAATATATGAAACCGCCCGCTTCGCTTGATACACGCAGATTAACACAGATGATTTGTTTTCATTACCCGTCACCTGTTACTATTATTTCCTCTGCGATCTTAGCGCCCTTAGCGCCGGTTATCGAGCGTAGTCGAGATGTTGCAGTAAATCCCCACGCATATCTCTGTGCTCTCAGTGCCTCCGTGGTAAATCCTCTTACCCTGCCAGTTCCATCCCCCGCTTAATGGCATCCAGGTTGCCGGGAATTGAATCACGAAGACGTTCGGGTATTACCTCTTCTAAACTTTTGCTGATGTCGTCGAAATTGATAAAACCGGTAGTGGTAAGAAGGGCTCCGAGGGCCAGCATGTTGGCCAGCCTGGGATTTCCCATAGAGACCGCTTCCTCGTTGCATTTCAGGTGCAGGGTTGCGTGCTTGCCGTTCTTTATGTCGGATGGATCAATAAGACTGGTGTTGGCAATCAGAAGTCCATTGTCCTGCACCATGTCCTGGTACTGGTCGAGGGCTATTTTATCCATGGCGATCACCGCGCAGGGGTGGCCGGTAACCGGTGAACCGATCTCTTCATCGGAGACCATCACGGTCACGTTGGTGCGTCCCCCCCTTTTTTCGACGCCGTAAGAGGGCAGGTAGGTTACCTCAAGCCCCTTGTTAATTGCAGCCACAACCAGCACCTGGCTGATGATCTGTATTCCCTGTCCGCCGAAACCTGCCATTATAACGTCGTAATACACGCTGTCCTCCTCGTGATTAGAGAAAATCTTTTCCGGTTCGTTCCTTGTATACACCCAGCGGATAATACGGTATCATCTCGTTTTCCACTGTCTCGATGGCCTCAAGGGGGGATACTCTCCAGTTGGTATTACAGGTTGACAACAATTCAACCATGGAGAACCCCATGTCGTCAAGCTGCATCTGGAAGGCTTTCTTTACCGCCTTCTTCGCCTGCAGCACATACTTCGGTTTGTGAAGAGCCACCCTGGCCGAATAGGCAACCCCCTCAAGGGTGGCAAGCATCTCTGCCATCTTGATGGGATACCCGTCGGTTTTAAAATTGCGGCCGTATGGGCTTGTGGTGGTCTGCTGCCCAAGCAGGGTGGTGGGTGCCATCTGCCCCCCCGTCATGCCGTACACGGAGTTATTCACGTAGATAACGGTGATGTTCTCACCACGGTTTGCGGCATGGATAACCTCTGACGTACCGATAGCGGCCATGTCACCGTCTCCCTGGTAGGCAAAGACAACCTTTTCAGGCTGCACCCGTTTCATGCCGGTGGCGCATGCCGGCGCCCTGCCGTGGGGAGCTTCAAACACATCAATGGGGAAGTAATGATATAAAAACACGCAACACCCCACACCCGGGATGCCTATGGTACGGTCCTGAATACCCAGCTCATCAATCACTTCGGCCACGATCCGGTGGGCGATACCGTGTGTACATCCTGGACAGAAATGAGTCGGTGTATCTTTCAATGTTGCCGGTCTGCTGTATACCTTGTTCATGATCTCCTCACTGTAACGCCTTTTTGATCTCGGCCAGTATGTCATCAGGGTAGGGTATGCCACCACCCGGACGACCGTAAAAATATATTTCAGCATCGTGATGGGCTGCTATCTTCACGTCCCGAAGCATCTGCCCGGTGTTCATCTCTACCACCAGCACCTTTCCGGTTTTAGATGAATACTCACCGATCTCTTTTTCAGGAAAAGGAAAGAGTGTCTGGGGACGTAGAAGCCCCACCTTTATCCCCTCTTTGCGGGCTAAGCCAATGGCGGTCTTGGCCACCCGTGCGGGGGTGCCGAAGGCAACGATCATGAGATCGGCATCTTCCATGTAACGGGTTTCATATAATACTTCGTTTTCGCTGACCCGGTGGTACTTTTCTTGCAGATCCATGTTGTGTGCTTCCTGTTCACCGGGACCAAGGTACAGGGACTTTAAAAGCTGTGGTTCCCGTCCCTTGCATCCTGTGAGCGCCCATGGTTTATCGAACTCCTGGATGGGGGATTGCGGGGTCAACCGGCATGGCTCCTGGAACTGGCCAACCATGGCATCGGCGATTACCATGGCGGGGTTACGGTATTTGTCCGCCAGCTCAAATGCTTTTATGGTAAAATCGAACATTTCCTGTACGGATGCGGGCGCAAGAACAATATTCCGATAATCGCCGTGTCCTCCGCCGTGCACCGCCTGGTTGTAATCACCCTGCGTGGGAGAGATGCCTCCAAGCCCCGGGCCGCATCGCATAATATTTACGATAACTCCAGGCAGTTCTGATCCACCCATGTATGAAAGGCCTTCCTGCATGAGGGAGATACCGGGGCCTGAGGACGAAGTCATTGCCCGGGCTCCCGAGGCGGAAGCTCCCATTACCATGTTGATGGATGCCACCTCGCTTTCGGCGGGCACGAAAACGCCGCCTTTTTTTGGCAGGTTCAGTGCCAGGTATTCCGGTATATCGTTTTGCGGGGTTATGGGATAGCCGAAATAAAAGTTGCATCCCGCCTGTATGGCACCCTCTGCCAGTGCTATATTCCCCTTGGTTAATACGCGATCGCTCATTTGTACACCTCGATGGCTGTGTCAGGACACATAATGGCGCATAAACTGCAGCCGGTGCACCTGTCCTCTTTTTCCAGCAGAAATTCAGCGGGAAAATATCCCTGCTTGTTGTGCTGTTTTGATATGGTTATCAGTTTTCTGGGACAGTATTCTACGCAGAAATAACATCCCTTACACCTGTCCGCATCAATGGTTATATGTGCCATAGGTTCATCCTGTTCTTCGTTCTCTGATCTTTCGTTATTTTCAGCCAAAAAATTAAATGAAATTTTGATGTTGATCTTTTCTTATAATATTGTTGTAATATTCTTCATGTCTGATACATTTAACATGTAACTTAATTGTTATACCCGTTACAAGGTAAGTATGATTATAAACCTGTATTGTAATAAGTAAGGCAAAGATAATTGGTTATTGCATGTACGTCAATAAAAACTGTTTTTCTGACGCATAAATTTTAATGAACGTGGTGTACAATGGACAGCAGGGAAAGGGCAGCCCTTGTGAGAAAGGGCAACGAACTGTTCAACCGGGGAGAGATCAAGGAAGCCATTGAGGTATTCGTGAAAACCGGTTACAAGGATGGACTTCACCGGGTGGGTGATTTCTATTTTTATGATAAAAAACTGCCATTGATCGCATTGAAGTTTTACAGGCTGGCGGGGGACAGGGGAAAGATCAACGAGATCATGGAACGCATGGTATACGCCCTGGGCCGGTGGATCAGGGAGGACAATGGCAGCGATGAGAGTAAATACAAGGTGGAATTACCCCCACTCAAGGTTTCCCCTAAATTGAAAATTGCCGCAAGGGAAATACTTGAAAAACAGGGAATTGATCCTGACAGCAAATCTGAATAGAAATTATTTTAACATGTTGGAGAACTTATGAAAGACTTCAGGTATATGATTACAGGTGTTATTTTCGCGATGGTGGCAGTGTGTATGCTGACTGTTTCAGCTGCCAGGTCAGAACCCGTTACCGACGTGAGCGCATACCTGAAAGAAGAGGTGGTAACCTTTTCACTTTCAAACGGTATATCCTGCCTGCTGCTGAAAAGGGAGCTGGCACCAACCCTGTCCCTGATCACTTCATTTCGTGTGGGATCTGCAGATGAAAGCTATGACACTATGGGAGCGGCCCACCTGCTTGAGCACATGCTCTTTAAAGGTACCGACAAAATCGGTACGAAGAATTACGCGAAAGAAAAGAAAATTCTGCAGAAGATAGAAGCAGTGGGGGAAACCATTGACCGCCTTTCCCTTGAAAATCCTGATAATATAATGCTGCCAAAATTGAAAGAAGAGTTGAAAGAGCTGCAGAAACAGCACAAGAAATACATTGTTCATTCTCCTTATGACAGCATTTATACAAGGGCAGGAGGGGTTGGCTTTAATGCTTCTACTTCGAGGGACAAAACCGCCTACTATATTGAACTGCCATCGTCAAAGCTGGAGTTGTGGGCCCGGCTTGAATCCGAGAGGATACGTCATCCCGTATTACGGGAATTCTACCTTGAGCGTAATACCGTGTACGAAGAAAGGCTGATGCGCTATGAGTCATCACCGGTGGCAAGGCTTTTTGAAGATTTTACCGCATTGAGCTTCCTGGCACATCCCTACCGCCATCCAACCATCGGCTGGAAATCCAATATCCCCTATCTCTCTATAAGCAAGATCAGGAAGTTTTATTATGATAATTACACCCCTCTGAATATGAATATCACCATTGTTGGTGACATGGATGTGAACGAAACAAGAAAATTGCTCGAGAAGCACTTCGGTGCGCTGCCCCGTGGACATTCGCAGCAGGCTATTGCCATTGAGGAACCCCGGCAGAATCTTGAAAGACGTTTTGTGTTGAAAGATCAGGCCAACCCCTACCTGGTGATGGGATGGCATAAACCCACGGCCCCCTCACGTGAGGATTACGTGTTCGACGTGGTTGCGTCACTTCTTTCAAGGGGGAAAAGTTCACGCCTGTATTCATCACTGGTGATGGACAAACAGCTTGCATCGTCGGTGAACGCGTGGAACGGGTATCCCGGATCAAGGTATGATAACCTGTTCGTTATTGCAGCGGCGCCGGTAAGTTCAGTAGAACCCCGGCAACTGGAGAAGGCCATTTACGATGAAATCGACAGGCTCCTTAAAGAGTGCAGTGACGAGGATATTAAGAGGGTGATTAACAGCACTGAATCTTCAATCGTATTTGACATGGATACCAACATGGGAATAGCCCGGACCCTCAACTATTACCAGACCGTGTTTCAGGACTGGCAGTATTTTGCAAACTACCTGGAACAGGTGCGTTCCATAACCTGTGAAGACGTGCGAAAGGTTATGAAGGAATACCTGGTGCCCGGCAACAGGATCGTTGGTATACTGGAAAAAACTGAATAACTGAATGTTAATCGTTTTTCATTCGGGTCAGCTCCCAGTCTTTAACCTCTACGTCATAGGGTACGTGATAATGGTTGAATATAGTCTGTGCCGTTGACGAGGTATAGCCGGTTGGCAGTATATCACCCAGAAAAATTGAGAAATTGAGGGAAATACCCGCATAGATGTTTCGGGTGTTGTATTCAAAGTCATCGTTATAATATCCCCTGGCATAATATCCGAGGTCGATATTCACATATCTAAGGGGTGTTTCAGACAGATATGGTATACCAGCCAGCTTTGTTGCCAGTATAACTTTCTGACCGCTGTAATCAGTGAAGGGGTCGGCGGTAGTATCCCGATCTTTGATTCCCCGACGCATTCTCCTGGTTGGTACGTATTCCCATTGAAGGGCAAACATGCGGTCAAGAGTGGGAGAGGCATCAAGAATTACACCGATCAGCACACCAAGGTTGTTAAAGTAAAAATCATATATATCAAATCCATACGCGGTTGAATATCCATCCCCAACTTCCATTATAAACATGATAAGGTCTGCGTATATGGCACCTTCGATGTTTGCACGAAGAGATGAAGAACCGGTAGCCCTGAATCCAAATGTGGCTAATCGTTTAAACGCGTAGGTGGCATACATGTGTCCAAATTTGTCAGAAAGTCCATCATAGGCATCAGCCCCGCTGATGTCAGATGGCTCATAGCTGAATGTTGTATTATCCTTGAACCATCCCCATTCTGCTACACCCCAGGCACCAATGAATACAGGCCCCATAAGCCACATGCCTGTACGGATGTATGGCCATTTCCCCCTGTCGAAGGTATAGGTGTCATAGAGATTGACCGGCATATCCACGTGTTCTGTAAATATGCTGGTTTGCGGGGCGCCATCCTGATCGGGAGACTCCTGGGCCTGAAGTGAACCGGTTATAAAAAATACTGCGATTATGGTAAGCGAAATGATCTTTTTCATGTAACAAGTCTCCCTGGATATGTTCTGTGGCAGTGTCCTGTGCCGTGTGTATACACTCTTTGATGGGTGACAATACACAGGAATGAACGTATAAAATCAATTAAATTTTTTATATACTTGCATCACAGGATATTGATGATTACACTTACAGAATATGAAACAGGAGGTCTCACTTGAGTATGAAGAACTATATTATCTGTAGTATATATACCCTGGTTGTTATCCTTTACAGTGGGGTGATGGTAACTGCCAGTGACAATTCCCTTATGACGGCAAAAACGGATCAGCAGGTTGATCTTTCCATACCTGAAGTGCAAGAATTCACTACCTCCAGCGGTGTAACAGTTTTTTACCTGCAGGACTCACTTCCGCATTTTTCAGTTTCCGTCTCAACCGGTTATGGTAAAATATATGAGAACAGTGGTAACGCGGGTATTTCTGAGATGCTGGCAAACACGCTGAACATGGGAGGATCGAAAGAATACCCCGGTGCCGGTCTTCACAGGGCTGTAGAATCACTGGGTGGACAATACGGGGTGAATGCCTCCTGGGAGAACATCACCATATCATTCAGGTTTCTTCAACGTCACGCCGGGCAGGCATCAGAACTCTTGAAAAGTGTTATCAGTGGGCCGAATTTTGAAAGTGCCTACGTGGATAACGCCCGATCTGTGCTCCTGGATTCGGTTCGCAGGCGTGAAGACCGTCCTGAACAGCTTGCATTTGAAAAGTTGCGGCAGATACTCTTTGACGGAAATGGGTACGGGGCCGTGATGACTGAAAAAACACTGAAGGCTGTCGATAGTGATGATCTTTCAGCGTTGTGGAAAAGTCACGTGGTCACAGGAAATATAAGGGTGGGGGTTGTCACCTCCCTGCCGTTTGCACAGGTAAAGAACCTGATGGAAGATGTATTCTCGTCAATCCCAAAAGGTGAAGCGCAGTATTACAATGTTGACAGGAAGAGGGTGCAGCAGGTGCTGCAGAATGATGCTGATACTGTCTTTCTTATACAAAAGGATATTCCCCAGTCAACCATTGTCTTTGGTACAGTCGCACCTGAAATGCAGGCGCAGAACACCTATCCACTGAGTGTGGGTAATTACATACTGGGGGCCGGATCATTCAGTTCCCGCCTGATGAGAGAGGTCAGGGTAAAGAGAGGGCTGGCATACTCGGTGAGCTCTATTGCCAGGTTTCGGAAAAATACAGGGATATTTCTTGCCTACGCCCAGACAGGAACCGATACGACAAAAAAAACGATGAACCTGATTGATTCAATATTACGGGATTTCGCTGTCAATGGTCCGAATACTGAAGAAATGAAGTGGGCAAAAGAGTCAGTACTGAACAGCTATATATTTGAATTCGATTCACCGTATTCAATAATCAGGAAATCCATATGGCTTGATTATAATCAACTACCCGATAATTACCTGGAAAAGTACCCCCAAAAAATACAAAATGTAACAGGAAAGGAAGTCCATAAAGAATTTAACAACCTTTTCCAAAAAGGTTTTATCCGTGTAGTGGTTGGGAATGAAAGCCTGAAAAACAAACTGGAGTCAACCGGCAAAGTGAAAGTAGTAGAGCTTGAATGAGTATACGGTGAGTAGTCACAGGAAATTTGAAATATCCTCCAGGTAGTCTTCCAGTTTTTTAAGATCGCGTTTGATGGATTCAGATTCTGAGAGTGTGTTCTTTATGGAAGTAATGGCATCATTCAAATGCTGCCGTTCGGCCTGGGTGATCTTTTGAGAGTCATCCGCGTTCTGTTCTTCGATGAAGTACTGAAGGTCTGAAAGCATTTTCTCAAGGGCCCTGTAGCCACCCTTGATGGAATACCACATCTCGTAGAGAAAAATATATTTCATTTTTTTATCGTTTTCGGGGATATCATCGAAATTCTTTCTTCTTTTTGTATCCAGCTTGGACTGGTAGTAGGTGAGCGATCTTGGATAATTTTTAATTTCTGTATATGAATCAAGTATCTTTTCTATGCGCTGTATGCCGTCTATGTCAAGATTGCGGTACATATCGTTTATGTAATTCATTGCAACCCTGTCATTGTCTTTCACTATGTGTGAATTTGTTATATTCATCATTATGCCCTGAAGGCGGTCCCTGTGTATTTTAAGGGTTTCAATGGCATGATCGATGAAATCTTCCGGTGTGAATTCAAGTTCAACGGCTTCAATATTTTCCGAATCATCGATTACATGTTCATGCTGCGCATCAGAAAATCCATTGTCCACGATGGCGTCTGCTGAATCTGACCAGTGCCGTTTTCTTTCATGAACCTTCTGTTCATAATACCGGGCATGTTTTGAGGGTGTGCGCATGAGACGTACTATCTCGATTTTTCGGGTCTCACGGTTATACTTGAGGCCGTACATGTTTCCACTGGTGTCGATATACCTGTTGGAGAGATCATATACAGTTGCCTGCGTGGTATCAATGTCAGATACATCATCAATTTTAATAAAACGCGTTTTCATGACTATTTGGATATGGTATCAACAATTTCATCATCAAGTAACTCATCAAAATGAATTGCCAGGTATGTATCACCCTTAACCCTTCTGTGTGCGTACACTTTCGCCAGTTCAGTAGGATTATTCTTCAAGAGTCCGGTTCTGACAATGATGCCGTTTACCGGCTCTTTCACTTTTCTTGTTGGAAGGTTTACCCGCACAGGAATGTTAACACTTACCCGTGAATTGGTTACCAGAAAAATACCGCTTCTGCTTATATTGAGTATTATTCCCTTTGCTTTAAATGGCTTTGACGTAGTAATGTCAATCTCGCTGGGATCACCTTCGAAATATTCAAAGCGAACTTTTACTGTACATTCTTTCCGCTGATATTGTCTTTTATTTTCCATTTATAGCTGTTCCCCGTTCTATTTATGTTCCTGTACAAGGAAGGAAAGAGTATAAGTACCTCTTCTCACTATACATGTCGAAGGTTCTGTGTCAAGAATTGTTTTTTAGTGGTAATAAATAAAAAAGGCTCATTCCGGAATTTTGGGAAAAACCATCATAATTTATTTTATGTCTATAAAT
>CAZVRB010000082.1:0-16458 GCA_964629365.1 uncultured Leptospiraceae bacterium | reverse complement strand
CCGCTGAGGGAAGCTGGTATTTCAGCGAGAATACTTACTCCCACGGGAGGAATGTCTATTTTTACAGTCTCGGTGTTTAGCTTTTCCATGCCCCGGTATATGTACCCTCTGTTACATGTAATTAATGTCTTTACTGTAATAATCAGCACATAATATAGTATGACATTGTACATGTCGAGAAATATATACTGATCCTGTCAGCATGCCGGGAATAGAGGAGGAGTTGCATGGAAAGGCCTGAAACAGTATCAAAATACGCGAAGTATGTGTCCCCGGGCAAAGTAGATACATATACGAAATATGATGTAATGCTGGTTCCACAAAAGCGTAAAGGCTCATTCATCTACGATGTAAACGGTACACGATATATCAACTGTCATTGTAATGGCGGAGTGTTCAATCTTGGACACCGTAATTCCGCCATTATAAAGGCGGTGACAGATGCAATGAAAACCTATGATATTGGCAATCATCATCTTGTGAGCGAACCAAGAGCATACCTGGCAGAGAAGATAGCCCGCAATATGCCTCCTGGTCTAAACCAGGTAGTGTATGGCGTGGGGGGTGGTGAAGCAATTGACCTGGCAATAAAACTTGCACGTGGAGTCACGGGGCGAAGCCAGGTCATCTCGGCAAAAGGTGGATATCATGGACATACCGGCTTCGCACTTGCCACCGGGGATACACGGTACCGCGAAAAGTTTCATCCCCGGCTGCCCGGTTTTAAACAGGTATCCTTTAATGATGTTGATGCCATCCAGAAAGCGGTGAGTGAAGATACAGCAGCAGTAATATTTGAAACCATACCCGCTACCCTGGGGATAGTGGTGCCGGATAAAGATTACTTCAAAAAAGTCAGAAAGATTTGTGATGATGCGGGTGCCCTTATGATCCAGGATGAAGTACAAACAGGATTCGGCAGAACGGGAAAATTATGGGGATTTCAGCACTTCAAAGTTAAACCGGATATGGTGGTGATCGGTAAAGGGATGAGTGGTGGTATATATCCCATAAGCGCCACCATTTATAATGAAAAAATGTCATATTTCTTCAGGGAAGATCCCTTTGTTCACATATCAACCTACGGTGGAAGCGAGATTGGGTGCTTTGCCGCTATGAAGGTATTGGATATAAGTAGTGACAGGGAGTTTCTTGCTAATGTGAACACAATGGGGAAATATTTTCGAAACGAAATTACAGGGCTTGCCTCCAGGTATAGTAAGCTGGGATGCAGGGTGCGGGGGATGGGTCTCATGATGGGACTTGAATTCAAAGATGAAACAACCGCACTTTTTATGATGAAACTGCTTTTTGAAAACGGGGTATACCTTGTATATTCAGGTAATGATCCGCGGATCCTTCAGTTTCTGCCAACCCTGGTTATAAATGAAAAGGAAGCCGGCATGGTGCTGAAGGCCATTGACAAATCAATGAAAGCACTGAACGGGTGATTGGAGGAAAGCATGAATGAACGGTTTGATAATATACGATCACATCTTCAATTATGCGATACTGTTTACCGGTACAAAAGAAAAAGGCTGGGGTTTATGAAGAGAGCTTCAGTGAGCCGGGAGATGCGGGAATTACGGGACAATTTTGACAGGTTGTGGATGAGAAGAAAAGGCATGTACAGGCTGAAAACCACCGAGTTTTCATCAAAATCTATTGATATAATTTGCGGTTTGTTTGGTGGGTTTAAAGAAGCCGGCATAATTTTACGCGGCAACAAGGATATATTGTCAATTGACAGGGTTGCCTTTAACCAGTTTCTAATACAACATGTGGCAAGCAGCAGGGCTGTTGAAAACCTGTATTCCATATTTTATGGTGAGAACAAAGAATCAATTGAAAATATTGTATGTCTGCAGATTCCATACCTTGAGCGATACCTGCCAGTATTCAACTCATTTGAATCGCTCAGTATGGAGCAGCTTGAGCTGTCAGAGAATGAAGTAACAGATGTATGGAGTATTATTGAACTATTTGATACTATACAGGATAACTTTGAAAAAGATATTTTATTGTATAAAAGATTTAAGAAGGACTTTACTAAACTGTACCGGGAAAAAGTATCACTTCGCATACTGGGATATGGTGAAATATCCACCGTTATGCAGCTTGCCAAAGGGTCTCATATGGACAGTGAGTATCAGCCAAAGTCAATCGAAGACAGCGGCATGGTGTGGAAACGTATGCCACCTCTTTCAAGTTTTGAAGAGGTGAAGCAACTTGAAAGGGTGTATTCTCAGTACCGTACTCTGTTGAACGAAAAAATAGGGATAAGTGTGCCGGTTCAACAGTTCAGATATTTCAAAAACAACGGTACCTATACAATCTATGCCGGGCAGGTGAAACTGAATCCTGATTTTGTGGGTCATATACTTGTTCGCAGGCTTGATGTGGACAATGCTATCAGGCTTTTCGGCCTGGTTTTGGACCAGCTTGAAAAATGGTACATGTTCAATCATGAGAATAACAATATCAAGGCAGGGCTTGATGGTCAGATATCAAACTGGGTTTTGAAGTCATCTGATGGCGCGCTGAATTACGTGAGTAAAAATGATTGCCTGATGTATATCGACACAAGCACACCGTTATACAGGGTTGATAATGAAGAACAGCTTAACGCGGAGTTGTTTCTGAAAAATACGCCGTCCTTTTTGAGAGTTTTTATTCGGATATTTTTTTTGCAGAATGTTCTGGACAGGTATTATGATGTACGTTCAGTAATAATTGATTGTATTGCAAATCTATACAAGGAACAGCGTGAAGACCTTATAATATTTTTTGTGCCCGTTGCCAACATGTTCCTGGAGCGAATTTCAGGACAATTTGAACCATTGACAGAGAAGGAAATAAGAAAATATTACCAGGAAGATGCGTTTATATGGAAATTGTTCCAGTTTTCGAGGAAGGTAGACCGGTTTATTACTGAAAAAATATTTCGAAAACGCTACACGTATAGACTTCCGGGTAAGGTTACACGCTAAAGATAGATGGGAGAATGAATAATGACCAGTAATTTCTTTCGTGAAGGTACCATGATAATCGGCCACAGGGGGGTGCCGGTTGAATTTCCCGCAAATACCATGCCTTCCTTTAAACGGGCTGAAGAACTTGATGTGGACGTGATCAACACAGAAGTATACCTGTCCGCCGACGGAATACCTGTGATAATTCAAGATGAAAACCTGGAAGAGATTTCAGACGGGAAGGGCAGGGTTACTGAATATACCCTGGAAGACCTTCAGCAGCTTGACGCCGGTTACCATTTTACAATTGATGATGGAAAAACATATCCATTTCGGGGAAAAGGACTCACCTTCCTTTCACTTGAGCAGTTACTGACAGAATTCCCTCACCAGCATTTTATCATGGATATAATGGACAACAATCCGAAACTAGTTGACCGGTTTCTGGATTCAATCAGCAGGTGCGACGCTGAAGATCGTGTGTGTGCTGCGTCGAGGTATGTGAGCACCATGAAGAGGATCAGAAAGAAGAACCCCAACCTGGCCACTTCATTCAGTCTCTGGGGGGTTCTTGGTTTTTATTTTCTTTTCAGGTCTGGAATCCTGGCAATGAAACAGCATTTCAAGGGGGATGTTCTGCAGATACCCGAATATATAGGCCCCTCACACCTTGCCAATGGCGGACTGGTAAGAGCAGCTCATGATCGGGGAATCAAGGTATATGTATGGACGGTCAATGACAGGCAGTATATTCGAAGGCTTCTTGATATTGAAGTAGATGGTATCATTACGGATAATCCCGAATTACTAAAAAGCCTTATATGATACATGCCCCGCATGGGGGTGGATTATTTTGCTTGTGTATTTTATTGAAAATGTATATAAACAATATTAGAACACATTAAAAAAAACGGCAGGCAATATGACTGAAAATCCTGAGAATACTATACCTTTCTATAACCGTTTATCATTTCGAATTTTAATCATCATCATCCTTGTTCTTCTCGCTGGTATCGGGTCTACTATCGCCTATTATCTCTCTTCACAGAACAAAACGATTATCCAGTCCCGTGAAACCGCCATCATGGAAGAAAGCGAAGTGCTGTACATGACAATAAAGAATAACATGCTTGCGGGAGAAGCTCCCCTCGCGGTAGATCTTTTCAGGTCTTTTGAACGATCAGATGTGGTCAAGGCATTGAAGCTGTACCGGAAAAATGGGGTACCGGCTTTTTCTGACAATTCCACTTTGAAAGAAGTAAATGATAACCTGGGGGACGTATTCTTTACACCTAAAACAGATTTCATGAAGGGTGAGACCATTGACAATCCCGATTTTAAAAAATCTGTGCAGAATATCAATGATGTATTCGTTCGTAACGTTGACAGGCAACCAAGATCAATTGTCATATATAAACCACTGATAAATCAGCCCAAATGTTCCCAATGCCATGGACTTGATCACGTGGTTCGGGGAGTTATCACCATTTCTTCATCTGTAGATGATGTATACAAGCGGACAGGGGAAAACCTGTTGATATCCGCAGGTATATACGGGCTGGTTGTGGCAGTATTAACCGTCATTCTGATCATCTTTATACACAGGGTTATTATAGTAAAGATCCTAAATATTGGAACTGTTGTAGAGTCTGTCGGTCGTGGTGATTTTAAAGTACGAGTTTCATTGAAGGGAAATGATGAACTCTCTTCACTGGGAAGCAGGATCAATACCATGATCAAGGGGCTGAATGAAAGATTTAAGCTGAGTAAGTTTGTATCCAGGTCAACCCTGGATCATGTCAGCGGGGATAGTGATATCCAGCTGGGAGGAGAACGGGTGAATATGACAGTACTCTTCTCAGATATACGGGGCTTTACCAGCTTCTCAGAAAACAGGGATCCCGAAGATGTAATCCGCATACTAAATGATGTCATGAACCTTCAGTCTGAAATCATTGCAGAATTCGACGGTGATATCGATAAATTTGTGGGTGATGAGATTATGGCAATATTTGAAGGTGAGGAAATGGTAATGAAGGCCGTTTCTGCTGCCCATAAGATACGAAACGAACTGGCGGCCCGTTACCGTGAGATGGATCCATCACAACGGATATACGTGGGAATCGGAATTAATACCGGGGAGATGATTGCTGGCAACATGGGATCAGGAACCAGGATGGACAGAACTGTTATCGGTGACGCGGTAAACCTTGGATCACGGTTATGTTCAGTAGCCGGAAAAAATACAATAGTGCTTTCAGAATTCAGTTACCAGTACATAAAAGATCGCGTGGATGTACAATCCCATGATCCAATCCAGGTGAAAGGTAAGGCGAAACCGGTGACAATATATACATTGAGGAAAATAATATGAGCTCTAATATACGGGCAATTTCATCTTTGACTGCAGTATTCTCAGTATTAGCTGTGGCAGTACTTATGGTACATTGCGGTAAAAAAGCTGCTGATACCTTTACACTTCCTGTAAATTACCGGCAGTGGAAGAAGCCGGTAGACCGTGTGATAACCTATCCGGTACCCGGACATGGAGAAGGTGCCCGGCTGATATTTGCCAACGATAAATCCTTTGATCCACGGGTAAAAGAAGGGGATCTGTATGATAGTGTAATCATGAAAGACGGGTCAGTGATTATAAAAGAAAGCTATCAATCAAAAGATGATATGGGCAAATCCGATCCACTGGTATACGTCATGGTTAAAGACACCGGTGTTAAGGACGCTCAGGACGGGTGGCTTTACTACATGAAGAAGCCTGACGGCACACTGCAGCGATTTAAAGGCAAGATGTGCCATGAATGTCACGCTGCAGCCAATGAATCACATCCATATTTTGATGGAAATCCCGACGTGAATTTCAGGGATTACCTGTTCGTTCCTTTTCACAGGTAGTTATAATCACAAATTATCATTCTTCGTGTGGTATCACCGGAAGAACCAGGTGTGATTGATGACGGTCATCATGCAATACAGTCAAGTCCGCCTGTACCATGTCTGCTGACATGCCGATGGGCTCTCCTGTATTCAGGTTGCGACTGAACTCGGGAAACCTGGAACTTGACAGTTGAAGGCGAATTCGGTGTCCTTTCTTGAACACGTTGCTGGTTGCCCCCACTTCAAGCTCAATTTTATACACCCTGCCCGGGGTAAGAAAATCTTCCCTGTGAAGGCTCTTTCTGAATCGTGCCCTGATACCCCCTGTCTTCAGGTTTATGGACTTCCCGTCGGGATATACGTCGGTGAGGGTGGCAAAAAAATCTGTATCCCTGGTTGAAGAACTGACATAGAACACCAGCTTTATGGGACCTGTTATTTCCAGGTCTTCCTGTAATGGCGGGGTGGAATATACAAGCACATCATCACGGGATTCGATTTCTGCCTGGTCAACCGGTCCTGCTACCGCGTCGCCGTATATTGATGTTCCCCCTATTGATGGGACAGGATTTTTCGGATCATATGTATAACTGTCGGCAGGCTGGGTGCCCGGGCTTTCAGAGGAAAGAAGACCGTCGGTGAGTGTGGTTGCCGCCTTTCCATGGCTGTGAAGATAATAACGGGTAAACCGGGTTCGGGCAAGGGGCCATTCCTTTTCACTTCGCCACTGGTTTATCCCCATGACAAAAATCTTAATGGGGCCTTCAGCGGTAATGCCGTTGTCCATGTCTTTTAACCAGTGGTTATACCACCTTAAAATTGTTTTCACGTTTTGCATAAATCCGGCCTCTTTTCCGAAATCTACATCATCGAATTTAGAACCGGATGTATGGATCCACGGGCCGATTACCAGCATGGATTTCCGGGCTTTTATACTGCCGGAACGTTTTCTCATCCTGTTATAATCTTCTATGGCATAATCAAGATAATAATCATACCAGCCATCGATGATAAGTGCCGGTGCGGTGATTGATGAGACCCTGTCGTCAACATTCATGGCATCCCAGTATGTGTCAGGAGAGGGATGCAGAAGCCAGTCATTGTAATGGCGTATATCATCTCCAAGGGCGTCATCAGCTTCAATCAATGGCAGGTGTTTTACCGCCTCCGACCAGTTGATGATATCCGCGTCACGGGATACCCTGGGGGCGTGGGTGTAATGCCAGCATAATATATCATTTATGCGGTAGATGCCGTTGTACACCCAGCGGTTGTATATGTTCTGGGATGTGACTATTGGTACCATGGCATTAAAACTGTTGCCTGCCACGGGGGCGGTTAGCCACTGGGTGGATCCCCAGTAAGAGAAACCGTATGTTCCTGTTTTACCCGATGACCAGCTTTGCCTGGATGCCCATTTTACTGTATCATAGCCATCAATTGCTTCATTTATATATGGATAGAAGTCACCCTCGGAATTGAATTTACCCCGTACGTCCTGGCATAGAAAGACGTATCCCTGTGATGCGAAAAGTTTTCCCGCGAATGAATACTTGTGTTCCGGGTTGTCCTTGCCATAGGGTGTTCGTGTTATTATAAGGGGGTATGATTCGGTGGTGTCAGGACGATAGATATCGGTGGCAAGCAGGGTTCCGTCCCTCATGGGAACCATTATGTCCTTGTTGACAACAACAGAATATTCCGGAGCGGGAATATCCAGGACAAGTGAAACGATATGAAAATAAAAGATTTTAAATGAAATGACTGCCAGTACAATAATTGAAAAAACAGTAATAATCAATATTAACGGTTTTCTTTTCATGACATTATCCATTTATATACAAATATTATTTTTATTCAGAATAGTTGCCGTAGAGCTCCTTGAGGGCATGATAGGACATCTTCGGTTTTCGATCTCTTGAAACCACACCTTTCAGGTTATAATTTGGTATGGGATTGGCGGGAAACCAGGAACAGTAAAAGTCAGCAAATATCCATGGCGAGAGTCCCGCAACGTAGTCTCGTGATTTTATGATTTTCCAGTAATCCCTGATCAGTTGTTCCTGATATTCCTCAGAATAGGTTTTACCGTGTTTCACCCGGTCGGCTTTCCACACGCCATCTGCTTCCATCCTTCCAGGGGCGGCAGAGGCACCGAACTCGGAAATAACAATCGGCTTTCCCGGAAAACGTTTATGAAGTGAATCCATTGCGGGACCAGCGTCACCCGCGGTGCCAAAATACCATCCATAGTACATGTTGAGTGAAATGATATCAGCATATTTGGATGCCATCTTGTGATCGTCAAAAAATGGTATACCGTATGATACTTCGACAACACTGGCCGGCCTGGTAGAATCGAATGCCTTTATCACCTCAACAAGCCACCCGAAAGGACGGGCACCCTGTTCGAAGAGTGTATAGTTCTCATTTCCCGCGCTCCAGAAAATAACCGCAGGATTGTTTCTGGAGCGTTCAATCATCTCAACCAGTTCACGCTGGGCATTGGTTATCAATTCACGGTTGTACAACTGCTTGGGCCCGAATGTCTTTACAGGAAAATCAAAGATATCCTGGTTCTCTTCATACCAGGCGGTAAAACCCATACCTGCCTGGTACAATGCTATCTCCTCGCTTACCATCAGTCCCATATCACGCGCCGCGATGAGTTCGTCGGTATCATGGGGATAATGCGCCATGCGCACATAATTGGCATTCATTTTTCTGATCAACGAAAGGTCACGTTTTATTATCCGGTCAGTTTGGGTTGCCCCTAACTCGGGATCATCTTCATGCTTGCTGATACCCTTTAAAAAAACGGGGGTATCATTGAGCAATATGTTGTTCCCTTTAACCCTGATTGTTCGTAATCCTGTCTTAAAAGAAACTGTCTCTGAACCGGTATCACTTTGAAGAGTAAGGCGAATTGTATATAAAGCGGGATTTTCGGGTGTCCATTTTACCGGGTTGTTAATAGTAAATACAAACTTGTTGGAAGTAAAGTGAACATTGTTTGAATGCGAGTACTGCCTGCTTTTTGAATAATTCACAGGCCCCTGAACATGGCAACGCAACGTGTACCGTGTTCCCGTTTCAAAACTATGTGTTAACGCGTGTATTATGAATCTATCCCCTGAAGGGGAAATTTTCGGTTCTGCCATAACCTTGAAAATATAATGCCGGGGAATTGATTCAAGGTATACATCACGGTAAATGCCCCCATAGGTGTGCCAGCCGGGGGTATGAGCCTGGCGGATTTTGGGTGGTATTGACGTCCATGTATGGCGATTATCAGTTTTGACTACAAGTGTGTTTGTGCCCTTTTTCTTTAACAGTTTTGTGACATTGAAATAAAATGGTGTGTAACCGCCTTCCCGTTTGCCCAGCAATGTACCGTTGAGCCAGACCCTGCTGCGAAGTAACACACCCCGAAATGCAAGGCGGATGAAATTGTCATCTTTATGAACCAGGCGAGTAGGAAATTCGCAGGCGTACCAGGTTATTCCTTCATATTTGGTGAGATCACCGGTATTTGTATTATAATTGGACGGGACGGTTATGTTTTCCCATGAATCATCAAATTCTTTCAACGAATGCCAATCGTTTTTCTCGCCGGTATTACCGGGGTCCGGTTTGAATTTCCATGATCCGTTCAATGATTGGGTGGGATGACTGGTATACTCATAATCGGTAGGATAGGGGAGGTCATAACTCCACAAAAAAGGGATCCTGTCGATAAGCCTGATCTCAAAATTTTTACCCGTGGCTCCACCGGCTACCGGAAGACTGCTGAAATCTGTATCAGGATAGACCATAAATACAGACACGAAAACTATTCCGGCACCGGCTAATATACACCCGAGAATTATACTGATGGCAGTAATAATTCTCCTTTTATATTTCATAGAAAACCTCTTGCTGCTTGCCCTGGAGAATTGTACATATTCTTTAGCATACCCGGGGTTATCTGGCAAGTGATTTTATAAGAAAACACCGGTGATATTCGAATCACCGGTGCAATGTCCCAAATGCAGTGTTTGTCTATATTATTCAGCTGCAACTGTCTCTTCTTTCGCCTCTTCCTTCCTGGGAATATTCAGGAATCTAATTTCATTGCCTACAAGTTTAATTCTTGACTGCATCTTCCCGTCTTTGCCTTCCCACCGGTCCTGCTTAAGGGTACCTATTACCATTAACCTCTTACCCTTGGTTACATGCTCCGCGCAAATGTCGGCTACTTTTTCCCATGTCTCAATATCCATGTAAGATACCTTCGGTTCGGTGTCGGGCGCGGAGTAATGATTGACCGCTACGGAAAAATTGCATACCGATTTTCCTGTTTTTGTCTGCCTGATAATGGGATCATGGGTAACATTTCCTTCTACTGTTGCTGATGTGAAATTTCTCATATTACTGCTCCTTGATAATTATAGTTATTTATTCTCTTACTTTCTTATACGAATAAAAAGGGCCCCTCAGAAAAAAAAATGAGAGAAATGGAGAAAAATATTCAATTATTGACAGTGTTGGTGAAGAATTATTGACAAAACATTGAAATTTTGAAGATTATTGAGGCTGTATAGTGAAAAGGTAGAAAGAATGGAGAATTGTAATGGGAACTGATCAGAAGAAAACTGAAAACCAGAAATTACAGGAAAAACTTTTTATAAAGAAAGAAAGTGCCTGGCTTGATTTTAAGCCTGAAGAACAAAAAAAGATTTTCTCGTTTGCCGAGGATTACAAGGAATTCATACGCAGAAGTAAAACAGAACGATTATGTATATCAAATATGATCTCCATACTGGAAGAAAACGGATTTAAAGATATACGGGAAGTGAAAGATCTCAAACCCGGTGACAGGTTTTACAAGAACTTCAAGGGTAAAACATTACTCGCCTGCAGGGTGGGCGAAAATATCGAAAATATACGACTGGTAGGAAGTCACGTTGATTCACCAAGACTGGACCTGAAGCCATCACCCCTGTATGAAGACGCGGAGATGGCGTTATTGCAGACTCACTACTATGGGGGCATAAAGAAATATCACTGGGTTAACCAGCCACTTGAACTGCACGGAATAGCATTTACCCGTGACGGTAAAGAAGTGCCCCTGCATATAGGGGTCGAAGATGATGAGCCGAAATTTATAATACCCGACCTTCTTCCACACCTGGCGCAGGAACAAATGAAGAAAAACGGAACCAAGGTGGTAGAGGGTGAAGAACTCAATATTGTGTTTGGACATATTCCAATCAATGATAAAGATATTAAGGAGAAAATAAAGCTGAACGTGTTGAAGTATCTTAATGAAAAATACGGCCTGGTTGAAGAGGATTTCAATATCGCTGAATTGGAGTTCGTACCGGCTGTTAAACCCATGGATATCGGCATTGACCGGGGAATGGTGGGGGCATATGGCCAGGATGACAGGGTATGTGCCTATACATCATTGAAGGCCCTTATTGATGTTCAGTCCCATCCGGATACCATCATTTCATATTTCTCTGACAAAGAAGAAACAGGTTCAATGGGTGATACGGGGGCAGAGAGTTTCGCCCTTATCACATTTACAAAGGAATATATACGAATGACCGGTATAGACAATTCATGGGAGAAAATGCTTGAAACAGCAAAATCAGTATCAGCAGATGTTACCGGTGCCCTGGATCCAACCTATAAAAGTGTCAATGATCCCGGAAATGTCTCTTACGTGGGTAAAGGGGTCTCAATAGAAAAATATGGGGGACGGGGCGGCAAGTATTCAACCAATGATGCCAGGGCCGAATACATGCAGTACATGCGTTACCTGGCAGAAAAATATGATATTCCCTGGCAAACAGGAGAGCAGGGTAAGATTGATACGGGAGGCGGCGGTACCATCGCCATGTTCCTGTCACGATATGGCATGGATTGCGTGGATGTGGGCCCCTGCATGCTTGCCATGCATTCAACATGCGAAGTAACATCAAAAGCTGATATTTATTCGGCATACAGGTTCTACATGGCATTCTTTCAGGATGGAGAGGATGTGTAATATAAACAGATATAATCATGCAAAGCTGTATAACCCGAATGGCCGGCTCATGCAGGCTATTGGGGATAATTGATGACAGAATTATAATTGATGAAATCAATTTTTATGGGTATATTGTAGTAACTAAAGAGAGGGAGTTACACATGCTACAAAACATGTTGATCGTAGCTATATTTATAATTGCTGTTATATACATAGTTTTTAAAATCAGGTCTCACGTCGCGGCGAAAGCTGCCTGTGATTGCAGCAGTTGCGATGTACAGGGATGCGATATGCGAGACCGGTAACACCCCGTTTCCTCGCTGGTGCTACCGGTTAGTCAGAATTACTTTGTAAAGGTAAAATGCTTTTTTCGTGCCTGTTGGCGTAATACCTTAAGAAGTGCATTATTCAACGTGTTCTCATCTGATTGTTCACTGTTTTTTGCAGCTATGTATTCACTTCTCTCACGGTTAAGGGTATTGATCTTTTCCTGTAGAACACTTCTTTTCTTTTTCATCTTCTGAACGTATAGTTCCCTTTCTTTAACATTCATCTTTCTCATGTTGGCCGGCAATTTTTCCCCGGGAATCTCAGACAGCTTTGCATTACCGTTATCAACCGCATCCACCAGGTCCCAACCGGTGTTGGTGTAATATGAAGAACTCTTGGCTACCGATCTCTGGACGGCCACTTCTTCATGAATGGCTCCGGCTTCTTCGTCCTGTTTTTTCTGCATGGCTTTTCTCTTGATGCCTTCTGTGCCAAAGGGGATGTAGGTTTCATTAAGCTCTTTCCCCAGGGCCAGTATCTTCTTGTCCTGTGGGGCGCTGATGTGTACCAGCTGACGATTCTGGTCGATGTTACTGTAGCTGCCGTCTGCCAGCAATGCCCCATCATTCCACATGGTATTGATACCGTTCTGCAGGTCGCCGCAGAAGATGGTATTGACGGTTATTCCCCGTGATATTGCCGACTTGCATGATTTACGGTAGTCGATCGGTCCCTGGCTAAAAGGCTCGTTTCCCGCGATGAAGATCAGCTGCAGGTCATTTTTACCATTCGTCCATTCAAGCCGGTCAACTGCTTCCTGTATGACCGCACCACAGTATTCACTTCCCCCGTTGGTTGTAAGGCCAAAAAGTGCCTGTGAGATTGCATCAAGGTCAGAAGTGAGGGGGGTTACCCTGCGGACATAATTGGATTCTGCTGACAGAGAATCATTCCCGTATTCAAACAGGGCTACTTCAAGCCGGGGAACGGCGTTCTGCTTTCTTGCCATGGCCATTTCGTTCACAATACTCCACAGACGTGACTTCGCCTGGTTTATTAACCCGTCCATGCTGTTGCTGGTGTCCAAGAGTATTGCAATTTGTATCCTGGGTGTATCCGCGCCCATTAGCATGTGATGGCTGGATGAAGAGATAAACATAAACAGTAGTGCGATGCAGAGAACAAGTATCTTTTTCATTGTACTGCCTCCTGTAAAATAGTTATGGTATTTTGACAGGAAGGACGGGGAAAAGTTCCCTGGTATTTTATTTTATTGTTATTTTGAATATAATTTCTGCGGGTTTTTCATGGACAGGCATAACGGGAGTATCTTTCAGTGTTCCACGTGTTGAAAGATCACGAATGAATTCATTTGCCCTGTGTGAAGGTATTGAAACATGAAGGTCAGCGCTGCCTGTATCTTCATTGGCCTGTGTATGCAACACTTTTCCCTCAAGCCTGTAAACCATTTCCTTGATATCAGAGATCACGTTGCCAGGGGAGACAGGCTGTTCAGAGCGTGGTGTCTCTTCTAACTGCTCTTTATCACCTGCCACCGATTCTTCCTGCATGTCAGCAGCGGCGGCTTTTCTTTTTACAGGTGCTGACATCCTGGAACTTGAAGACGATGAAGAATAGAGGTCCATCATCTCCTGCTTTTCAGGATGGACAAGTAATGCAAGCTGTATGGTTACCGGTTGAGGTTTATCAGTTTTCTTTTCAGCTTTTTCAGCAGGTGCAGATATTGCAGGGGCCTTCGTCTTCATGTTCTCTGTGACATGGTATTTTCCTCCACTATCGTCTTTTTGAATATGAGGTTTGTCAGTCACTGGATAGTAGATTGTGATAACAATAATTCCAGTTACCAGCAGGGCGGCAGCCTCTATGGGTAATTTAATCTTCCAGGGTAAAAATATGAAGTCAAAGATCCTGCTGAACGAAAATCCCCTGTTTGTTTCATGAATGCGTTTATTAAGAGATTCAATGAAATTATCAGGCGCCCGGTATTCGGGCATGGCTTCAACCTCTTTGAGGTATTCTTTGAGAAAAACATAATGTTCCCGGCAGCTGCTGCAGGTTTCCAGGTGAAGCGTCACAATAGATGATTCCCTTCCGGGAAGTTCATCCCTGGCATATTCCTCCAGCAATTCATGTACCCTGTTACATTTCATCCAGCAAGTCCTCTTTGAGCATCTCTTTAAGCCTTATCCTGGCCCTTGATATCCTTGACTTTATAGTCCCCATTTTCATTCCGGTAATACCCGTTATTTCTTCGTACGACCTGTTTTCAAAATCCCTGAGAATGATCAGCATTTTCATATCACCGGGAAGGTTCAAAACCGCCTGCATTACCAGGTTTTGTGTCTCCTTTTTTTCAAGTACAGCTTCAGGGGCTCCCTTACTGTCGGCAATATCCGCATAGTACACTGTATCATCGCCCGATGCTGAAAGGCTCAATGATGTATTCCAGTTTCTGAAAGAACTTCTTGATACGTAATTCTTGCATGAATTAACAACAATGCGGTAAAGCCAGGTAGAAAAAGCTGATTTGAATCTGAAAGCATGAAGGTTGTTATATACCTTAACGAAAATATCCTGTGCGCAATCACTGGCATCATCATGATTTCCGGTATAACGGTAGCATATGGAAAAAACCTTATCCATGTGTCTCACCACCAGGCTGCTAAAGGCATTTTCATCACCTTCCAGGTATGCCTTTATGAGATGATCATCTTCTTCCAGTTGATACAATGCTGTTCTCGCTATTCATTATATTTGACAAAATTATTCAGTTTTAGTTCCCGTTCTCGGGTTCGATTCTAGCCCAGAAAGAAACAAGTAATGCAGCCGCGATAATACACCAGATCGTAAAAATAGCCGCGGGTATGGCCACTTCACTGGAAAAATGTTCCAGTGCCAGTATTACCCCCAGCCCGGCATTCTGCATCCCGATCTCAATGGAAAGGGTCTTTTTTCTCCTGAATGAAAATCCCATGATGTTGCCGGCAAAAAAACCTGCTATCATACCCATAAGATTAATAAAGATAACAGCAATGAAAATGATCAGGGTTGCTTTTCCCAGGTTTTCTTTGTTGGCAGCTACAACGTAAGAACATATCACAATAATGGCGGTAACAGATATAGCGGGTGGTATTTCACCGATCTTGTGAATATTCTCCTTTATCATTTTTCGAACGAGAAAACCCGCCAACAGGGGTGCAACAACCGTTAACAGTATGGTAATGAGCATATTTAAAAAAGGAACCGGCACCATGGTTCCCGCCAGTAACAATGTGATAAGTGGAGTAAGAAGCGGACACAAAAGTGTTGCAACTGCTGTCAGTGATACAGAATATGCCACGTCACCCTTTGAAAGATAGGACAATACATTGCTGGTCATGGCACCGGGGGCCGCGCTGGTGAGAATAATACCTACCGCGATTTCAGTTGGTAATGAAAATAACCAGATGGCCAGTACTCCAAGTGCCGGCATAATGGTGAACTGGCACAGGTTGCCGAAAATTATTTCTTTTGGTGAACGTGCGATATTCTCATAATCTTTTTCAGTGATAACAAGGCCGATACCAAACATGGTAATGGCGAAAAAAATATTTATGAAAGGCTTAAGTATTAAAAAAGGATGGGGGAAGATGAAGGCAATAACAGCAAAAAGCACAACCCATATTGCAAGATTGGAATTATATATACCCAGTAATCTATTCATGGTCTTGTTGGATTTTTCTGTCCGGGTTTTCTATCTTGTCCATAATCGCGTGAACAAGGGCGAGGTATTCTTTCTGGGCATTAATGAATTCCTTGACAAGGGGCAGGTTCTGATTATCCGGGTCAATTGGAATCTCACTTTCCAGTTCCTCTCCAATACGGGGTTCACCCTGTTGAATTTTCCGGTTAAGATTTTGTCCATAGCTTACAAGGTGTTGCAGCAGCACCTGCGCATCCTGGTTCTCATTCATTTCACCAAGAAGAGAGAAATAACGTAAAGATATGGGGTGCTCTTGTAATTTTTTTGAAAGTTCCCGAGCTTTTTCTAAAATGTCCCCGGTGGAATAATTCTCGTTCATAACAGTGTTGATAACTCCAAGTGTATTTGTTTCAATATGCTCAACAATGACCTGTTGATGCAAGATATTTTTATTCTTTTCAGGCTGAATCATTGATCATTTATAAGTAACTACTCAGCTGTCATGATTGAAAGATTCAATTACCGTGAAATGAATAAAAATATGATGGTTCCCCCGCCTTCGGCGGGGGGAACCATCTCTAGATCTGTTCATTATATAGAAAATG
>CAZVRB010000081.1:9253-16525 GCA_964629365.1 uncultured Leptospiraceae bacterium | reverse complement strand
GGTTTCCAGGGGCAGCGGCAGTGGACAGACCATTTTCCCAACGGTGATTTCATGGAGGCCATGCTGAACTCGTCCTTTGACTGGGACGGTATACGGCAGCCCTATATCATGGCAACGGAGAACGATTCGCTGAACGCGGTGGGGATGCTTATGGGACATCTGCTTACCGGAAGTGCACAGGTGTTTGCCGACGTGCGTACCTTCTGGAGCCCGGAGGCAATTAAACGAGTAAGCGGTAGGCCATTGAAGGGGGAAGGTGAACACGGTTTCATCTATCTCACCAACTCGGGTGCGGCTGCGCTGGATGGCTCGGGCATGCAGGAAATTGACGGTCAACCGGTTATGAAGCCCTGGTGGGAGATCACGGCGGAAGAAGCCCACCGTTGTGTTGAGGCCACCACATGGGGCCCTGCCAAGCTGGTCACCTTTCGCGGAGGCGGGTTTTCTTCAGCCTGGTATTCAAAAGGGGGGATGCCCCTTACCATGACCAGGCTGAACCTGGTGAAGGGACTTGGCCCGGTGCTGCAGGTTGCCGAGGGGTGGACCATAGACCTCCCTGATAAAGTATACGACGAGATTGTAGGACGTACCGATCCAACCTGGCCCCGCACCTTCTTTGTACCCAGGCTTACCGGTGAAGGGGCCTTCAGGGACGTGTACTCGGTGATGAAGGGCTGGGGTGCAAACCACTGCGCCTTATGCTACGGGCACGTGGGGGCAGACTTCATTACGCTGGCATCCATGCTTCGTATACCGGTGGCCATGCACAATATATCATACGGGAATATATTCAGACCCGGCACATGGGACTCTTACGGAACCGCGAACCCGGAGGGAGCAGACTTCAGGGCATGCACGGCGTGCGGTCCATTGTACGGAAAATATTAAGAGTAATTGTTAAGGGAGTGATCATATAGATGAAAGTTCCATTCAAAATAGACCTCAAAGGCAGGGTTGCAGTGGTGACCGGGGGTGGAGGAGTGCTGTGCAGCACATTCGCTTCCGCCCTTGCACAATGCGGGGCAAGGGTTGCAATCCTTGACCTGAAAGAAGAAGCAGCAGAAGCAGTTGCGGAAAACATACGTGCAGATGGCGGCGAAGCCATGGCGGTACAGGCTGACGTACTCAGCAGGGAAAGCCTGGAGAAGGCACGTGACAGGATAGAAGAAGCACTTGGGGCCTGTGACATTCTGGTCAACGGTGCAGGGGGGAATCATCCCAGGGGAACGACGTCAGGGGAATACCTGCGCGAAGAAGACCTTGTGAATGATGATAAGGAAATGAAAACATTTTTCGACCTGGACAGCGAGGGCGTCTCCTTTGTCTTTAACCTTAATTTTATGGGCACGCTGATTTCTTCCCAGGTATTTGCACGCAACATGGTGAACCGAAAAAACTGCGTGATAATAAACGTGTCATCCATGAACGCATTTACCCCCCTGACCAAGATACCCGCCTACAGTGCCGCAAAGGCGGCAGTAAGTAATTTTACCCAGTGGCTGGCGGTGCATCTTTCGAAGGTGGGGATACGGGTCAATGCAATAGCACCCGGATTTTTCCTCACCGATCAAAACAGGAGCCTGCTCTTGAAGGAGGACGGGTCGTATACTCCCAGGGCGGCGAAGATCATGGGACAGACCCCCATGGAGCGGTTTGGCAATCCTGAAGACCTGGTGGGTACCCTGCTCTGGCTGGTAGATGACGGGGCTTCCGGCTTCGTGAACGGCACAGTTATCCCGGTTGACGGGGGATTCTCGGCCTACTCCGGGGTGTAAATAGAGCCACAGAGACTCAGAGGTACAGAGAAAGGATTATCGAATATTACCCCACTGTTTCTCTGAGTCTCTGTGGTTAAAAACGTTTAGTTTATTTGTTGGGGATAGTTATATGAAGATGACTTTCAGGTGGTACGGTAAAGATGACCCGGTGAAGCTGCAGTATATTCGGCAGGTGCCGGCAGTAAAGGGAATCGTGTCGGCGCTGTATTATGTGCCGGTGGGAGAAGCCTGGCCGAAGGAGGGGATTGCCTCGTTGAAGAGGGAGATCGAGGATAATGGCCTTGAGTTTACCGTGATCGAAAGTATTCCCGTCCACGAGGATATTAAGCTTGGGAGATCAACCCGTGACGGGTATATCGAAAATTATATACAGAGTATACAAAACATGGGTGGGCTGGGTATCCCCTATCTCTGTTACAACTTCATGCCGGTGTTTGACTGGACACGGTCTGATCTGCAGATGAAACATGAGGACGGGTCAACCAGTCTCAGCTATGATCACCAGCAACTGGAGAACGTTGATTTGCGAAAGGATGATTTTTCACTTCCGGGCTGGGCAACAAGTTACTCAAAGGATGAACTGGACAGCCTGCTTGATGCATATGAAGAAGTTGACAGTGAAACATTATGGGAAAATCTTGAGTATTTTCTTAAAGCGGTGGTTCCAGTTGCAGAAAAAAGCGGTGTGAAGATGGCCATACATCCAGATGATCCCCCCTGGCCCATATTCGGTCTTCCCCGGATCATCACCGATGAAAAAGCGCTGGACAGGCTCACCAGTATTGTGGATAGTCCGTCCAACGGGCTAACATTCTGTACAGGATCCCTGGGTCCTAACGGTGACATGAACATCGTGGAGACCATCAGGAAGTTCAGCAGGTTGGGGAAAGTTCATTTCGTACATACCCGTAACATAAAGCGAACCGGTACCCACAGCTTTTATGAGAGCCGGCACCCAACCGAATTTGGTGATGTGGACATGTACGGCGTGGTGAAGGCACTGGTTGAGACGGGATTTGCCGGTGCCATACGCCCGGATCATGGAAGAATGATATGGGGTGAAACCGGTCGTCCCGGTTACGGGCTGTATGACAGGGCCCTGGGTGCAATGTACGTGTATGGTCTCTGGGAGGCATGTGAAAAATGCAGCCCGTTACAATAAATCTGGAAAGGATTACCAGGTAGCAACATGGGCAAAACAAGAACGTCTAAAACCCTTGAGGATATTGCAAAAAAGTGTGATGTATCAATCAGTTCGGTATCAAGGGTTCTGAACAATGAACCCGGTGTGTCAGCCGACACCCGTACGAGGGTATTACAGGTTGCTGAAGAATATAATTATACACCGCAGAAGCGTAAAAGGCCCCTGACCCGATCCAAGCTGGAGATACTGGTGGTTGTTCCTGAAGAAGAAGAGCTTTCGGTAAATCCTTTTTTAAATATTCCTGAACTGGTGAGCGCCATCAGTGAAGCGTTCAGGGAAGAGAAAAAAAGAATTGAAATTGTGTCTATCAAGGATTTTGAGAATATTCAAAAAGAGGACTTGTATATCACAGATGGAGTACTGGTGGCCTACAGGGATGTGAGTACGCCATTGAGAGAATTAATGCGTTCACAGGAGATCCCTTATGTATTTCTCAGCAGGTGTATTTCTGATGAGAATTATGTTGTCTGTAACAGCTATAAAGGGATGTTAAAAATTTGCCAACACCTTATTGATACGGGGCACAACACGATCGGTTACCTGGGAAACAAGTCAAACCTGAATAATGCTGACCGTCACAGGGGCTATGCCACGGCGATACTGGAAGCAGGGTTGCGATATAATGTGAACCTTGTGCATGATGTGGAATCAATTTATGACGTGAACAGCACTACGGCTGAATATTTTATTCAACAGGGGTGTGATGCCATCGTCAGTTTCAACGATTACATGGCCATCAGGCTGATAAATGAACTTGCAGGAGCGGGGAAAAAAATACCCGAAGAAATATCTGTTACCGGTTTTGATGACTCTCCACTGAGAAAAGTGTACAAACCACTACTGACTACTATCCGCCAACCAATGTATGAAATGGGTTTTCTGGCTTCCCGCTGGTTACGGGATAATATCCTGTATAAAAGCAACAGGATGCTGAAAATCGAGGTTGAAGGTGAGCTGTTGAAGGCTGATAGTGTTCAGAAAAGACATAACAACTAGCCGCGGTCAGTTCGGACTTTTTACTTTACAATTCAATATAATGAGATAGGCTTCTATTTAATCCTGCGATAGAAGAGGAACAACCAGTGGTTGAATTCCAGTTAAAGCTTGCTGTATTTCAATATTTTGTCCCGGCCCTGTGTTCCGGTGTTCTGCTGCTGGAATTCGAATAATTGCACCCTGGTAAACTGATTAGTTGTAATTGGACCGGATATGAATAAGAATACAAACATCACCAGGAACCTTTTTAACAAGGGACCGGTAATAATTATTAAATGGCACAATAGCAAAAACTGGCCAATACAATACATATCACCCAATGTCTTAATTATTCTCGGATATGATGATAAAGAACTGGTTGCCCAAAAAACGGGGTATAAAGACCTGGTACACCATGATGATTACATAATGGTGGCAGAAGAAATATCTACCGCGGTAAAAAAGGGAGATAAGACATTTCAGCATAAGGATTACAGGATAGTGGATGCCGCCGGCAAGGTTCGATGGGTGCAGGATGTAACCACCATCATTCAGGATGAAGATAACAATGTTGTATCCTTCATCTGCTATGTTATAGATATTACCGAAAGAAAACGTAATGATGAAGAATTACAGCAATTTAAAGCTGCCATACAGCAGGCTAATCATATTATATATATTACTGATAATAAAGGTGAAATCGAATATGTCAATCCGGCATTCGTAAAGAATATCGGGTATTCTAAAGATGAAGTAATAGGAAAAACACCCTCAATACTCAATTCCGGATTGATGAGCAAAAAGTATTTCGAAGAACTCTGGAATACTATTGAAAAAGGAGATGTGTGGCAGGAGGAGATCACCAACAGAAAGAAGAATGGTGAAATATATACCGCCTACCAGGTAATTACCCCCATACAGCATAAAGATGGGAGAATCCACAGCTTTGTTGCCATCCAGAATGACATTACCGAAAGGATACGCTGGGAGCAGCAACTGCAGGAAATGAAGAATGAATATGAATCAATATTCAACAATTCACATGATGCAATATTTCTTATTGATGTTGATAGCAGTAATGAATTCAGGTTCAGAAGATTAAACAAGACACATGAAGACGCAACCGGCCTGAAAACCAATATGGTACAGGGGAAAACACCGGTTGAATTACTGGGTGATGAGCTTGGCTCAGAAATTCAAAAGAATTACATAAGGTGTGTTGAAAAAGCAGGGCCAATTTCTTACGAGGAGGATTTACCCCTGCCTAACGGTCTGCGTACCTGGAATACATGGTTGAGTCCGGTTCTTGATAATGATGGCAGGGTAATAAGAATAGTTGGTTCATCCCGTGATATAACTGAAGAAAAGAAGCTGCGCAGCCAGTACGAGATCTTTTTTAATGTTACACTGGACATGTTATGTATTGCCAGCCTTGATGGATATTTCATATCCCTGAGCCCAACATGGTCGGAAACACTTGGATGGTCGGAAGACGAATTGAAGAGCAGGCCATATATTGAATTTGTCCACCCTGATGACAGAAAAGCCACCTATGATTCAATGAAAGATCTGGAAAGAGGTGAAAATATATTTTCGTTTGATAACCGCTACCTATGCAAGAATGGAAAGTATCGCTGGCTGTCATGGAAATCATATGTGAATCAAGAAGAAGGGCTTGTATATGCAGTTGCACGGGATATACAGGAGCGTAAAGAAATGGAGCAGGAACTTGAACGTCTTTCCACCACCGATCCGTTAACGCAGGTATATAACCGGCTCAGGTTTACCAGGGAGCTGGAAATGGAAATCAGCAGGGTTCACCGGTATCATCACCCCCTTTCGGTAATCATGTTTGATATTGATCATTTTAAGAAGATAAATGATATAAATGGCCACCTTACCGGAGATGATATCCTGGTAGAAATTGTTTCACTGGTTAACTCTATTAAAAGGCCAACTGACATATTTGCCCGCTGGGGTGGAGAAGAATTTATTATACTCAATCCTGAAAATGACAGTCAAGCAGCCTTCGCACAGGCCGAAAGGATACGTAAAAAAATATCTGAACATGAATTTCCAGTAGTAGGACATGTGACCATAAGCTTTGGTGTGACCGGCTTTGACGAGAATGTTGATGATGAGCAGACCTTTCTCAGCCGTGTTGATGATGCCCTCTACAGGGCAAAAAACCTGGGAAGGAACCGCACTGAGCTGATGTGATAACGGCAATTTCCGAAAGATTACAGGCGGCAGTTGGTTATTTCCGTTTCAAGGATTGCCGTTGCACCAACCGCTTCAAGTTGATCCATGACATCAGGCACGGCTTTCTTCTCAACCATGACTTTTACCGCGAACCAGTCTTTCTGATCCAGTTTTGATACGGTGGGGGATTCGAAGCCGGGTGTTATCTTTTCGGCATCGTTGAGCCTGTCTGCCGGGATATTGTATTCCAGCATACTGTACCTGTCGGCAACCAGTATCCCTTCAATACGTCGAACGAAACGAACAACTTCGTCATCATCAGTTATCCCCTTCCTCCCTATGAGTGTTGCCTGGTAATTTCCAATTTCGCTGAATACCCGGAGATTGTTGTCCCTGAGGCTGTCACCGGTTTCAACGATATCAACAATGGCATCAGCCAGGTTAAGACCAACCATTATTTCCACAGAACCGTTCATCTCTATACAGTTAGTAGTAACTCCACTGGATTGAAAATACTGGCTGGTGAGTTCAGGAAATGAAGTGGCAATTGTCTTTCCCTCAAGAGAAGAGATGCCTGTTCCCTCATAGTTATCCCGAACGGCTACGCACAGCCTGCATTTACCGAAACCAAGGGGCAGTATCTCTTCAACATCGGCCTTTCGCTCAAGCACCAGGTCACTTCCGGTGATGCCCATATCAACCACACCCGAGTGAACCAGAACCGGTATGTCATCGGCCCTCACGAAAATGAATGTTATCCCGGCGTTCTTACAGGTGGCATAGAGATTTCTTCCGGAAAGCCTGAATGAATAACCCGCACGTTTCATCAGCTGCATGGCGGGTTCTTTCAGCCGTCCTTTACCAGGGATAGCGATTTTCATGGTATCAAGTTTATGAAGGGTCATTCTCTTTTCTCCGTGCTTTTTCTACCAGGCCGCTTGTGCCGAATCGTCTTTCCAGTTCAGCGGCAATATCCTCAATGTGTATGTTCCTGTAACCGGCAAGAACAAAGGTATGGAAAAGAAGATCACAGATCTCGTGAACAAGGTGTTCCCTGTCATTTGAAGTTCCAGCCTGGCAGGTTTCTTCAGCCTCTTCCATTATTTTAGAATT
>CAZVRB010000081.1:0-9153 GCA_964629365.1 uncultured Leptospiraceae bacterium | reverse complement strand
GAGTACAATTTCCCTTATACGCCGGGCTACTGTTGGCGTGCTGAGCAGTTGCCCTTCTTCCTTATATGCTATAAAGGTATCCCTGTCTTTGAAATCATGGGGATGGGTGTTGCGAATCTTCTCCTGCATTGGGGTATCAACGATTCCCGGGGCAAAAGCAATTACTTTTACCGGATGAGGGGCATCAGCCTGTTCAAGGGCGGCTGTCATGGTAAACATATCAATTGCAGATTTGGTTGAACAGTAGGTGCTCCAGCCCCATACAGGTCTCTGTGCCGCACCGGAAGAAATGTTAACCACTGTTTTCGGGACGGACAGGTCTTCTCCCATTTTTATAAAATGCGAAGTGAGGGTTATGGGGGCGATAACATTTAAAAGAAAGGCCCGGGTTATATCAGAAGGGTTATTGGTTTCTATCGGTCCTACCGGTTCAACTGTTCCGGCATTGTTGACCAGGGTAATCCTTTCGGGATTTTTAGCATGTATATTCGTAAATATTTCTTCCATGATGCTCTGCAAAGATTCAATCTCTGATAAATCCTGAGAAATATAATGACACTTGCAACCTTTTTTTGCAGCCCTGTCCATCAGGGGCTTGTGCACACTGCGGGATATGCAGAAAAGAGAGGTATCAGGCTGTAGAAATTCATCCGCAACTGCTTCACCGATACCACTGGATGTGCCGGTTATAATAACGAAATGCATGTGTCCTCCTCATATTGCAGATTTAATATCTTTCCTTGATGAATACATCAATTTCATTCCAAAGCCTGGAATCAAAATAATAATAAATATCATTATGTCCTGCTCCATGTATACTGAACATTCGGGCATTTTTCAACTTTCTAGTCAGCACTTCTCCCATCCGGTAGGGTACCACCCTGTCCTTTTTCCCATGAATGATAAGCACGGGTACAGTGACATTGTCAGCCTTGGTAAGGTTATCATACGTTTCAGATAAAACAATGGACACAAGAAAACCCGGATAATGATGTTTTGCCACAGCAACCAGTGATGAAAAGGGACTGACCAGTACCAGTTTTCCCCCAGTCCCCCGGGTGGCAAGTTCCATGGCCACCCCTGTTCCCAGCGACTGTCCGAACAAAACGGTGTGCCTGTTGTCAAAGTGGTATTTCTTCTGAATGTATGAAACCAGTGTATTGGCATCCCTGTATATTCTCTCTTCTGCCGGGCTGTATTCCGAAGAGATGCCATACCCGGGGTATTCAACAAGTAATGTACTGTACCCTCTTTGCTGCAACGCGCTTGCAAAATCGGTCATGGAATTAATCGTGCAGGCGTTACCATGGAAAAATACCACAAGCGATTTGCCTGATTGTGTGAATATCCCCCTGGACATTCTCCTGCCTGAGTCAACTTCAACCAGCAGGGAGGGTGCCAAACTGTCAACGCGTATGGGGGCAGCCTGGGGCGGCTGATACACAAGTGATCGTCCGGTGTCTTCGCATCCCGGTTGTATACATGTGATCATGATAAGGATAATGGAATAGCGTACAATTTTTGGAAAAGAATGTTTCAATGTATTCCTCTAATGTTAACTGAATTCTACCTGGATTATTGTCCCTTCATTGAAGTCTACATCCAGGGTTCCTCCAAGTTGCCTGGTTAATGAATTTACCAGTTGAAAACCCAGGGTCCCGGCGTTTTCAGTAATCTTGTCACTGTTAAATCCTGAACCGTTGTCATGTATGGAAATTATATATGTCTTGTTTTTTGTGGTGAAGAAACGTATTTCGATAAAACCACGGTTCATGTGTAAAAAGGCATGTTTCATCGCATTTGAAACAAGTTCATTTATGATCAAACCGCAGGGTACCGCTTTTTCAATTGTTAGTTTTATATCTTCAATGCGGGTACTTATAGTGATATCCTTGTTGGGCATGGTAAAGGTATTTTTAAGTTCACCAGTCAGATCATCAATGTAATCCTTAAAATTTATCCGTGCGAAGTCGCCGGACTTGTATAGTATTTCATGTACCAGTGACATTGATTGTATTCGGGAAATGCTGTCATTGAGAAGGTTTTGTGCATACACATTGTCTACATGGTTTCTCTGCAGGTTGAGCAGGCTTGAAATTACCTGCATGTTATTTTTTACCCGGTGGTGAATCTCCTTCAAAAGAACTTCTTTTTCTTTCTCATCACGTATTCGTTTTTCCTGGTCCAGCAGCAGTCTGCAGATTATCACCGATGCGACGGGGTAGATGATGATAACGGGGAGTCCAATGTTATGAAAGACCTGTGCCTGTGCATCATCAGGCAGTGCCAGCACGCATAGCAGCATAATTATATGTACCAGTAAGCTGAAGAGGTACAACTGTGGCAGCCCGGTCGCATTCTTGTAGTGCCTTCTGATATAATGATACCCTGTACCAATTATCGCTGATGAAGTAATGACAAGCACTCCCATAAGGGCCCCATCGCCACCCAGCCATGCCCGATACATGATGGCGATCATGGCTGAGATTAATGCGGTACCCGCACCACCGAAAAAACCGGCAATACTTATAATTATCGATCGGCCGTCAAAAATGATTCCGGGTAATAGATTCAGGGGGGTCAGCATTCCCAGTAGTGCGATTATGCCGAAAAGAAGACCGGAAAGTATTTTAAAATATGCTGACCCGAAATCTAATTTTCTGTAAAGAAAACTATATAATACTCCAAGTACAACAATAATCGAGAGATTGCCGATGAGTTCCCGTATAATCATTCCATGCTCCCGTACCCGGTTACAAAAATACAATTTTGATATATCTGCTTATTTTATAATAGGTGCCCGCCTGTAAAGAAGTCAATAAGTAAACGAGATTGGTAAAAAGGCAGCTACCTGCAACGGGTTTACATCTGGATATGATATTTATTGGGTGGATATGAGACTGTGTATGTTGTAGATTTAAAAGTATGAAGTCCTCAGGTGAAAGGCTGAAAAGACAACTGGGTATATGGACAGGTGTGCTCATCATTACTGCTGACATGGTGGGGACCGGGATATTCATGACCACCGGCAATGTGCTTGGTGTGACCGGTAATGCCCTGTGGGTGCTGCTGTTATGGGTGACAGGCGGGGTTACCGCCCTGGCAGGGGCACTCTGTTACGCCGAGCTTGCCACCATGTGGCCCCAGGCGGGGGGTGAGTACGTATACCTTAAAAAGACGTTCGGATACCTGCCAGCATTTCTCACCGGATGGGTTTCATTGATCGCAGGATTCTCCGCACCCGCGGCAGCCGGTTCTCTGCTGGTGGTACAATATGCAGGCAGCTTCTTTCATGCCGCCGGCGTGACCGGTTCAGAAAACCTGTTTCTGCAGGGAACCTTCTGTCACAGGGCCGCTGCAGCGACACTTGTGCTGGCACTTTCCGCCATGCACATGGCCGGGGTGCGCGGGGGAGCCCTTGTACAGAACATTCTGACGATAATAAAGATCGGTATAGTGCTGGCACTCATCGGTGCCGGCCTGTACGCGGTGGAATGGCACAATGCATCAAGGCTGTGGCAAACCTATACCATACAGGGCGAAACCGGCCACCCTGTTGCAGCACATGGCCTGGCGCTACTCATGATCATGTTCGCCTATACCGGGTGGAATGCTGCAACCTACGTTGCGGGAGAGGTGAAAGATCCCGGGCGGGCCCTTCCTGTCATACTGAAAAGAAGCGTGATCCTGGTAACGGTCATGTACATCCTGTTGAACATGGTTTTTCTGCTGTCCACAAATGGAAAAAATATAATGGGGGTGGACGAGGTGGGTGCAGTGGCCCTGCAGCATCTCATGGGAGATACCGGGTCCCTCCTTTTTCTTCCGGGGATTGCAATCATCGTGGTATCATCCGTTTCATCCCAGATGATGATCGGGCCGCGGGTATACTATGCCATGGCACAGGACGGCATGATGTTCCGGTTTCTTGGCCGGGTGCACCGTGAACGCTACACCCCGGTTCCCGCCATACTATTGCAGACTGTACTGGCCGTATTCTATGTAAGTACCGGAACCGCAATTACTCTCATCGTGTACATGGGATTTGCCCTGAGCATCTTTCCCCTGCTATCGGTTGCGGGATTGATGCGTATGCGCAAACAGGCACCACGGATGCATCGTCCCTATCGTGTCCCCCTGTATCCCCTTCTTCCCCTGTTTTTTATCGTGATGACCCTGTTCATGATGGCAGCCGCGGTTATCAGCTGGACCACTACAAGCCTTTTCAGTGTGCTGGCACTTGTACTTGGAATACCGTTTTATATACTCTGGAAGAAAACCATGGTTTGGGCAAAGTAAATATACCTTGACTGATAAGGAAACATGGTGCACATACATTCCCAGTTACTATCATCGAATAACCGGGGGTGTTTGTGAATCCATTCCTTCTTCCGTTTATCGGCCTGTGCATACTTCTCTGGACAGGCCATATGCTCAGGGTTCGAATCAGGCTTCTGCAGAAACTGTACCTTCCATCCGCCGTGATCGGCGGCCTGGTGGGCCTCGTTGTTATACAACTGGCCCAGGCATCCGGCCACCCGGTACCTTCTGCATGGATACATGGCTGGGAAGACCTTCCGGGATTTCTCATCAACATCGTGTTCGCCTGTCTTTTTCTCGGGGTGACGCTGCCCAAACTTAGCACCGTGTGGCAAAGATCAGCCCCGCAGCTTGCCTACGGACAAATGGTGGCATGGGGGCAATACCTTGTGGGTATTGGACTTTTCCTGGCATTTATCCATGTGTTCTGGCCGGAGCTTCCCGCCATGTTCGGAGCAATCATGCCGGTGGGATTCGAGGGGGGCCATGGCACCGCGGGGGGGCTGGCCCCCACCTTTGACAAACTGAACTGGAAGGCGGGGAAGGACTTCGCGCTGGCCAGTGCCACGGCGGGTATACTGGGTGCCGTGGTGTTCGGTATCATGCTCATTAACTGGGCTGCCCGAAGGGGATACACCCACAAGCTGATGGATACCGGGGACGTGCCCGAAGACGATACTATTGGTATAATCCCTGTTGACCGCAGGCCCGTGGCAGGAAGACTTTCTGTGAAGTCAGACGCCATAGACGCACTCACTCTGCACCTGTCCATAATCGGGCTGGCTGTTTTTATCGGCTTTCTCATCAAGGAAGGTCTTGTACTTGCCGGAGAAGTGTCGCAACCATTGTTTACAATTGCCACCCACAACAAGCTCATGATATTGCTTGGAAGTTTTCCATTGTTTCCCCTGTGCATGATGGGCGGACTGGTGATACAGCTGTTTGAGGACAGGTATGATACACATAAAATCATTGATATAGGCCTTACCCGAAGGCTGCAAAACCTTTCACTTGACCTGCTCATCGTGGCTGCCATATCCACCATACGGATAGAAGCCCTCAGCACGGGACTTGCACCATTCTTTATCGTTGTTGCGGCAGGTATTGCCTGGAATATATTCTGCGTAATGGTGCTTGCCAAAAGGATGCTGCCGGACGCATGGTTCGAGCGGGCCATTGCAGAGATGGGGCAGTCCATGGGGGTAACCGCAACAGGTCTTCTCCTGTTACGGGTGGTTGATCCCGAGTATGAGTCACCTGCAACAGACGCCTTTGCCTACAAGCAGTTGCTGCATGAACCAATAATGGGGGGTGGACTGTGGACAAGTATGGCCATTCCCCTGCTTGGTATGGGAAGCGTGATAATGCCGAAGATTGTTTTGGGAATTTCTGCCGGGGCCGTGGTGTTCTGGATACTGGTGGCGTCTATGCTTGCCCGAGGCAGGAAAAAGAAGGAATGAAATATTTTTGAAACAAATCGAAAAAATTGTTTCAAAATGTATATAGCCCATTATTATTACAACAAATATAAGCGTAATTGACATGGAACTTTTTTCTTTTAATATTAATACAATATTACAGGTAATTGACTGGCGGACCTTTGTTGATGTGCCCCTGATTGCCATGGTTATCCTGTTGTTTTACAGAACCCTCAGGTCATCCGGTTCATGGCGGATAGGCCTGGGGATTGTTATGACGTTGTTTATATACCTGCTGGCCCGCATGTTCGGACTTACCGGCATAAGCTGGATATTTGATACACTGAGCAGCATTGCCCTGATCGCCCTTATCATAATATTTCAGCCCGAGATAAGAAAAATATTCGAGAAAACTGCCTCAACATTGCGGATACGAAAACTTTTAAAAGAGGGCAGCCAGTTGTCCTTTGTCATCGCCAATGCCGCCTTTGACCTGGCCAGGAGGAAATGGGGAGCCATTATGATACTTCCGGGAAAAGAATCAATCAGGGACAAGGTATCTGGGGGGATCCCAATGAATGCCAGTCCCAGTGTTCCCCTCCTGGTAAGCCTGTTTGATCCCCATTCACCCGGGCATGATGGTGCCCTTATTATCGATAATGGTATCATCGAAGTGTTCGCCCTCAGGCTGCCTCTCTCAACTGATGACCGGTATAACCATGTGTTCGGCACCAGGCATCACGCGTCGATGGGATTGTCAGAGATGTCTGATGCCCTGATCGTCACGGTTTCCGAAGAACGTGGAGTGGTATCCATATTCAGGGAAGGGGATTACAGGGTTATTGATGAAAAGTTTGACCTGGAAAGAATTATAGAAGAGCATTGGCGTAAGGTCAGTTCATTTTCCCCGGTTAAAGGCAACGGGGGAAAACTGAAGGGCAAGGTGATCGGTGAAGTGTTTGCAAGTATTGTCATCGCTTTCGTGTTATGGTTATCTATAACTTTCAGCATGAACCAGGTTAAGGAAATGTCATTTGCTGTCCCCATTGAATACAAGCTTCCTCAACAGACAGTCATTATGGGGGATAAACCGGCCAACACGAGAATAAAGATCGCGGGCACCGTGGCAAAGATAAACCTGGTGAATCCCGAATCACTCATTGCCATAGTAGATCTTACAGACAATGAACCGGGACAAACCGAGATTGTAATTTCAAGAGAAAATCTGAACCTGCCTTCCGGTATTACAGTGGTTAATGCCAGCCCCTCGAGGTACGAGGTTTCCCTTCAGTCTTATATCGAACACGAGGTAAAGGTTAAACCGCAAATGATCGGTGCCCTCCCCAATGGATTAGAAATTAAGTCGGTGGAAATAACACCTTCAAAAATTCCCATCACGTATACAACAAGCCGGGAGGTTGCAGAAGATGTATTTGTCACTACAACCCCCATATATCTCACAAATATAAAAGAAGATTCAGAACTGGTCTGTAACGTGATTGCACCACCCGGCATGTCACCGGTGGGAAGACAATGGCCTGATGTGGTAGTTTTTATAAAACTGAAAAAATGAAGGGAGGGGTGAACATGAGCTCACCCCTCATCTGTTAAAAGACTGTATTAATATCCTGCAGCAGTATTTTGTTTGAAAACGCCAAGTCTTTTGCCCACAACTTCGAATTTTTCAAGAATGGTGTCAATGTGATGGTCTTCGGTTAGGGACATGAAGCTCAATCTCAATAACTGCATTCCCTGGGGCACTGCCGGGTGGATAACCGCGTTTACAAATACCCCTTCGTTCATCAGTTCACGCCAGAAACTGAAGGTAAGCACATCATCGGCAAGTATGACTGCCACTATGGGGACCTGTCCGTCCATGACATTGAACCCCAGGGCTTTAAGACCTTCACGAACACTTTTCTGAACGTGAAAAAGTCTCTCCATCCTTTCAGGCTCCTCGAGCATTATTTCTATGGATTTGAGAACAGAGGCTATCTGGGCTGGGGGCATGCTTGCACTGTACTGCAGGGCTGGCGAGCCATATTTTATGTAATCGATAACCTCCCTGCGTCCTGCCAGGAAACCGCCCTGTGACGCGAAGCTTTTACTGAATGTGCCCATAAGTAAATCAACTTCGTCATCCATGCCGAAATGATTGGCAGTACCGCGGCCATGATCACCCAGAACACCAAATCCGTGGGCATCATCAAGCATGGTTCGGGCGCCATGCTTTTTAGCCACCGCAACAAGTTCGGGAAGAGGAACAAGCTCGCCGGACATGCTGAATACCCCATCAAACACTATAAACTTGCCGGAGTCAGCAGGCAGGCTTGAAAGCACCTCGTCAAGATGGGCCATGTCGTTGTGATGGTATACCTTTACCCTGTCAGATCCATGCTTGCCCTTGACGATGAGTGATCCCTGAATGATGCTGTTATGATTTTCAGCATCTGATACCAGGTAATCAGATTCAGAGATAAGGGGGACAATGGCTCCCTGGTTGGTTTGAAAACCGGTGCTGAAAATCAGTGCTGCTTCTCTTGCAGTGAAATCAGCCAGGGCTGCTTCAAGCTGATTGTGCAGGTCCAGTGTGCCGTTAATGTAACGGGAGCCTGAACACGCGGTACCAAATAGACGGGTGGCCTGTAGTGCAGCTTCCTTGACCCGGGGGTCAAGGCTGAGGCCGAGATAATTGTTGGTGCCTGCCATAATGACATCGTGCCCTTCCATCTTCACCATGGGCCCGTTGTTTTCGCTTATGGGCCTGAAATACGGCATGTAACCGGCTGCCTCAATGTCGATATGACGCTTGAATTGAGAACATTTTTCGAATAGATCCATACAAACCCTCCTCGGATTCTTTTTACTGAGAAAACAGGACCCCGGCTGTGTTTAACGGATGCGATAGATTTGGAGATCAAAGTAGCCAAGCCGAACATTCCTGATGAGTCTATCCGGGCGAATAAACTCACCAAATTCCTGTACGATTTTTTTCTCGAAAATGACGTTCGGGCTTACGGCAAAGTACAGTGGAATATTGGTTTCCTGCTCTCTTACGGGATTTCCCTCTTTGAGCCTGTGTACAGTTACAGGCTGGTTGTGTATTATTTTTTTAAAGAGTGCGTAATTATATGTATTTTTTGACTGAATAATAAGTGCGCGCATGCTGTTTTCACATACAAGTCCCGCCGACCAACTCCCGGCGATTACCGCGTTTTCGGGAAGGGCATCACCCAGCTCGGTGGATACAGTATACAGGTTGTTATCATGAGTAATTATCCATCGCCCGGTCTGAAACATGTGGAACACAATGATGATAAGCAGCAGTGTTACCGCACTGGAAGGTCTGAAGATCCAGTTACTGATCTTTTTACGAAACAGGAAGAAAAGGAAAGCCACAAGAATCACCCCCGCT
>CAZVRB010000080.1:0-17310 GCA_964629365.1 uncultured Leptospiraceae bacterium | reverse complement strand
TATCATTTTTCTGGATTTCAAAAAATTTATACTTCACTTCTCAATCAATTCAGATCACACATCATCCGTGTTCATCTGTGTGTATCGAGCGAAGCGGGCGGTTCCATATATTTTTTTCAACATACAGGAATAAGCCAAAATTAAAAAAGCCCCCTGTAAACAAACAGGGGGCGATGTGAAACCTGGGGGTTTGCTAAATCATTTTTAGTAGAATTTAATATCTGCGCTGGTGCTTCGAACTTCTCCGCTTGTAGTAAATGTCGAGATTGAGATTATTTCATGGTTCACAGAAATTTCTACGGACGAAGCTGCCGTGTTGTATACGCTGCATGAGGCATTTGAATCGATGTCTGAACCTTCAATGGCACCGTTGTTATCAACCCCTATCAGCAGGGCGCTGGAATTTGAACGTCCAGCCATCACAAATCCGTACGAGGTTGGGTGTATCTCTGATCCATAGGCGTTGCCCACATTGTACAGTTTCTGCCACTGAATGCTTCCGTTGTTGTGTATCTTGAGTGAAAGCACGTCAGAGGTATTGCGGGCATTGCTGTGGCCGGTAAGTACGAATGAATCATCAACGGTAAATTCGATGTGTTGTGCCTTTTCGTCCGCCCCCCCTGCGTTATATGCTTTTTGCCAGGTGATGGCCCCGTTGTCAGGGTTGCAGCGCATTACCCAGTAATCCTGGTCGCTGCTGTTTCCGTTCCAGCTGGCGATTGAACCTGCTGCCATTATGCTGCCGTCAAGTGCGGTATCTACGGAAAACAGTTGGCAAAATCGATCTTCCTGACCGTACTGGCGATACCAGGCGGGAGTGCCCGTTTCGTCTGTTCTCATGAGAACCCCATCGTAATACCCGGTTGTGTCACCGTCACGGGTGAGGCCGGCTACGATAAAACCGCCATTGATCTTTTTCAGGCTGTGGGCAATGGTAAATGAATACTTTTTCATCCATTCCACGTCGCCGCCAGATGTTACCCTGAGAAGTGCGGCATACTGTTCTCCGTCAATGTACATGGAGCCTGAGATGGCGTAGCCGTTTCCGGCGGCAACGCATTTTCCGGGGTAAAAGTCGTGTCCCCCGTCAAAGGCTTTCTGCCACAGAAGGTTTCCGTTAAGATCAATTTTTATCATCCACAGGGTAAACATGCTGCCGGTGAATGACTTGCTTCGTGCCGTTACCATGTAGCCTGTTGACGGTATTTCCATGATGGTAAGGTGATCAACGCTGTCATCGATTGAGTCGCCCCCGTAGGATTTCTCCCACTGCGGATCGCCTTCATCGTTCAGCTTGGTTACCCATATGTTGATGTAGCCTGATGTGCCCTGGTTGACGGTTCCCGCGGCGATAAAACCACCGTCTCCGGTATGCACCACGCTGTCGAAATCGGTTGATTGTCCTGTTTTATAGGTTTTTGCCCCGTAATGGGGGTCTCGGTCGCTGTAGCATGATATGCTTCCCAGGATCAACGCGAATAATGCGGTTAGTAAAATAACTCTTTTGATGCTCATGTTTCCTCCTTAAAAACTTAGACCAATGGGCCAAACTTTTTAATGACAATTGATACTATCACCCATTATTGTCAACGAGAAAAACCGACATTTAAACAAAAAGTGTAAACCAACTGGACTGTTTTTTTATCACCACAGAGGTACAGAGAGACGGAGAGTTGGGGGTTGTGTATAGGTTGTGTGTTTATTTTCAATTTTTCGTTTTGGCAGTATTTATTGGGGATTTATATTCTGGACTAATGGTATCATGAGGTTTTTGATCGACATATGATTTTTTGATTATATGGAAATAAACAAACAAATATTTGAGAAAAAATATATAGACAGGTAAAATGTAAGAAAATAAATAATCGGTATCCCCAGACCCATTCTCCCCTTCTCTGTACCTCTGTGGTAAAAGAATTGACATGAGGGTCATTGTCTTTATAGGGATATACAGCAGTAACGGAGGAAATGAAGATGACAGATTATTCGCGGGCCGATGAGGCCATTATACAGAAGGTTGAAGGGTATACCTTTGATACCATTCCATCGAAGGGACACCGGCCGGTGATACAGTGGGAATACCCGGAATTTCAGAGCCTGTGTCCCGTGTCAGAGCGGCACGACCAGGGAATTTTGGTGTTGAGATATAAGCCCGTTGATCATATTCTTGAGAGCAAATCCATGCGTGAATACCTGAGCGCGTGGCGAAACAATCTCATCTGGCAGGAATACGTGACAGACGTGATCGCAGGCGACGTATTTGAAGCCATTAAACCCGAGTGGCTTTCGGTTGAGATCGAATGGACACCGCGGGGTGGAATTTACGCCACAACCCGGGCCATACGGGGAAATATTAAGGAATAATACTATTATGAAATACCTGGCGGCAGTTGACATTGGCGGCACCAAGATTACTGCAAGCATTGCCAACCGTGAAGGGTTTACCGGCAAGGTATACCAGCCAACCCGTAAAGAGGGGGACGTGAAGACCATCCCCAGACAGGTGAAATACCTGGTGGAACGTGCGTGTGAGGAGGCGGGAATTGAGCCTTCACAGATCGACACGGTGGGGGTGAGTACCTGCAGCCCCTTCGAGGTGCGGGGAGAGAACCGCATGGTGGTGGCGCCAAACCTGTGCGGCGGACTGGCAGAACACCGGGAAAACCGTCCTCCCAATGACTGGACGGGTATACCACTTGAAGAAGAACTGAATGGATACTATGGTACCGTGAAGATAGAAAATGACGGGGTAGCGGCGGCAGTGGCCGAACACACCTTCGGCGCGGGTGAAGGCGAGGACAACATGGTATACGTTACCTGGAGTACCGGTATCGGCGCCGGGGCCTACGTGGACGGGCTTCTCATAAAGGGACAAAATGGGAACGCCCCCCACCTGGGACATATATATATCGCCGAAAACGGTCCCCAGTGCGGGTGCGGTAATTACGGGGACATGGAGGCCCTCACCTCGGGTACAGCTATTGCCCGTGACTACGGGGAGGGGAAGTCCGCCAAGGACGTCTTTCAGCTGTACCGGCAGGGTGATAAAAGGGCTGTGGAGATTGTCAACAGGGCCGCCCGCAACTTCGCCCGGGGTCTTGCCTCCATCAACGCCCTTCTGGATACGAAGGTATTCGTACTGGGGGGCAGCATCATGAAAGACGATGACATCGTCATGCCCATGGTGAAAGAGGAGTTCTACAGGTCTTTCCCCGCATTGAGCAAAGACACGGAATTTCGCATGTCAGAGCTTGAAGGATACCTTGGCGACATGGCGGGCCTCAGTCTTGTAATGCCCACTGAATGGATTCAAAAATGGAAAGAGGATGAGCCCTGGAAAGACGCTGCCAGTGCCCTGAAACTTTCTATTGAAGAAGATTAATCCAGTATTTTTCTGTGAGAACATTCAGTATAATTGCAGAAGGGGCAGGGGGTTTTATGGGGAACCTCCTCTGCGCCGATTACAATGGATGTCACCGATTTTTGAGGCATCATGGCTGATGATGGAAGAATGTGGATCCCGATCTCTTCAGGATTTAAAAATTCGAAAAGTTCTTTCTGCCCTTCCCTGATATCCCAGTCACAATATCCCGGGCTATAGCGCTCTGTTATCAAAAACCCTTTCTTCCTGTACTCATCCGCAAGATATTCGTGAAGCTTTCTGATGTAATGCTCAATAACAACAGAACCCGCCGCGTCGGTTATGTAGGCGTCAAGCATGGAGTCTTTCTGCCGTTCGGCAATTATATCATCAATTCCCGGTCCAAGGGTGATGGCATAGGCGGTTATATACGAAGGACGGGATGTTTTTGATGCCATGGAAGCCAGTCGCTGGCTGTGTATGCTCAGTGTTTCAATCGTATTTATGTGATCATCTGAAATAGATTCAATTTCAGTTGTTCTGCATATTGAATCAGGTTTTGTGTAACCCGTAAAATCAATTATTGCCCTGTGTATGCTTTTACGCACAGCAGAGGGAGCACTGGCGCTGGTGACGTACTCAAGGTAACGATACAGTTCCACTTCCAGTGTCTTGTCACTTATTGGTGTGAATGTAAAATTACGGCAGTCAATCATATTCTTTCCTGTTTTTTTATAGAATGTTCACATTAATTCTATATCTACTTAACTGTAAACCAAAAAATATTGCATTCTTATGCTATATTGTTATAGTATGACCAGGAATAGAATTGTTACAGGTCTGTGGTGATTATCTTACGAGTAGAGAAAGGTTCTGCATTTGAATACTGGAAAGTCTTACATACAGCAAAAGCTCAGCAATATTGAAAACCTCTACAGGCTGCTTGCGGAAAATGTATCTGATGTAATATGGGTGCTGGATATGGACCTTAATCCAGTATATATCAGTCCTTCGCGGGAGCGAATGAGCGGGTTTACCGCTGAAGAATCACTCGAGATGGCTGTTGACGAAATGATTACTACTGAAAGCCTTCAGCGGATGGTGGCTCTTCATGTTGAAGAATTAGAACTGGAAGAAAAGGGTACTGCCGATCCCCGGCGTTTCAGGACAGTAGAGGTGGAATATTACCATAAGGAAGGGTACACCTACTGGACAGAAGTAAAGATGTCCTTTATACGTGAAGACGGTGAAGCCATTGGTATTCTCGGGATAACCAGGGATATCGATGAACGAAAACGCTCAGATCAGAAATTACGGGAACAGGAAGAATGGGAAAGACTGCTGATCGAGACCACCCCGGATGTAATTTATGTATTAGACAACGATGGGTACTTTACCTATATGAGCCCCCGCTTTGAAGAATATACCGGGATATCGGTACAAAATGTGATCGGCCATCACTATTCAGAATTTCTCACTGATGAACAGGTAGCCCGGGCCAGGCATTATTTTGATGAGAACCTGGAAAAAGGTCAAAACAGTATTTATGAAATCGAGTTTCCCCTTCACGGAAGGGTGGCACAAACCGAACTTCATGTAAAACCACTGTACAACGAGAATAATGAGCCCATAGGAAGGATGGGTGTGGCTCGAGACATCACCCGCAGAAAGATCATTGAAAATGAACTTAAAGAAAGTGAATCAAAATGGAGAGGCCTGTATGGTAATCTTCCCGGCGGAAGTTTTGTGGTGGACCGTGATTATATTATTCAGGACGTAAACGAGCTTGCCTGTGTGTTGACAGGGTATAGTTACGAGGAACTGGTTGGAGAGGAATGTTCTATTATCTGCCCCAAGGGGCCTCATAAATGTCCAATTTTCGACCTTGGTAAAGCAAGTATTGACAATGACGAAACGGCTGTCCGGCATCGTGACGGTCATTTGATACCGGTTCTTAAAAGTGCCAGGAGAATGCAAAATGCCGCCGGTGACCTGATCATCGAGAATTTTCTTGATATTACTGATATACAAAAAACCCGTGATGCCCTTATAGAAAGCGAGAGAATACTTCGGGAAAGAAATGAGATCATAGAAAAAGATCTCAAGGCGGCCCAGCTGATCCAGCGTTCACTGGTGCAGAGTGAAATCGAAGATATAGCAGGAATTGCCACCGCGCTGAAGTATATTCCCCTTGATGCCATTGGGGGTGATTATTATTCCATTACACCCCTTGAGGAAGGGGGAACGGGGGTTTTTATCGGTGATGTGACCGGTCATGGTGTATCAGCCGCCCTGTACCTGTCCCTTCTTAAGGCTACCACTGACCGGAAGTGCCGTAACTACGCCCTTACCCCCGGTGATTATATAACTTCGCTGAATTCTGAACTTATTGGGAATATGCCCATGAGTTTTCTTACTGCCATTTACGGTGTGTTTCAGAAAAGCAGCAATGGGCAAACCCGTTTTACTTTCGCATCCGCGGGTCACCCCCATCCCCTTGTATGGAGAAGGGCATCGGGAGCTGTTGAATATGTAAACTCTCACGGTACTATCCTGGGTATGTTTCAGAATTTGAAATACGGACAGATAGAGATTACCCTTGAGAAAGGGGACAGGATATTTCTATACACAGACGGTATACCAGAGACCATTGACAGCAATAAGAAGGCCCTTGGGTATGATCGGCTGAAGGAATTAATCCAGTCTTCCATGAAGGATTCCATTCACGATTCTGTGGATGTATTCATGGCAGGGGTAAACCAGTACAAGGGGGAAGTTCCTTTCGAAGATGATATTGTACTCATTGGTTTTGAGATATTATAACAGTACTTGTATTCCGAGAGTGAGACATGTGGGATGACAACTTCATCATGGAACCTTACCAGGTCATGTGGTTGAAAGCCATGTAGTGAGTGTTTTTTAGTGTTGATGTTCTCAGGTGAATGAATGCATCTCCCTTTTTGCGATGTACCTGTACAACGGGTCATTGTATTCTTTTTCTTCTTCGTGGCATGTGAATATCAGTTTTATGACATGTGCATCATCAGATTGGATTGCCGCGTTAAAAATGTCTTCCCATTCAGCCTGGGAGTTGTACTCATTTTTATTTCCCACTTCAAATTCAGGTGCCCCGATACTGAGATATGCAGCGGCAGCAGTTTTCCAGAACTGTTTAACAGCTTTTCCTCTTTTCTCTTCATTTATGTAAGGAAGAACAATCCTCAGGGCGTGTGTGCCGGTGATCATGTGCAGTGAGGTAAAGTTGAAGCTGTTAATAAAGATATTGCGCATAACCGGGGCTGTTTCTGCAAGGTAATTTAGGTGATCATCTCCGGGTAGCTGGAGATATTTATTGAAATCAGGGTCAGATATTACACTGTATATTTTCTCGTCAATGTTCTTGCCATCAGCGGTTGTATCTTTCCACCTGGTGTTGTTTTTCAAAGTAAGAAGTGCATCCCCGGGGGCGGAATATACCGGGATATCCGGTTGCACCTCTCCAAGGGGCAGGTAGCATATGGCATAATAAGCCATGGATTCTATCATTTCTGTGCTGTCTTCATTCATGATGCCATATGCCAGCTTGATAAGGGCATGGAAGGCCCCTGAACCGATGCCCTGCAATAAATCATTCATGTATGTTTCAACCATTGTCCGGGTTCCAAGGCGTTTCTCTTCAGATTTGAAATACCTGATATATGCATCAAAAAAGCGATGCTGTCCCCTCTTGTCTTTCCAGTTTTCGTGGTCAATTACCGTGTTGTTCTGTATCCTTCCATTGAGTCTCCTGGCGTACTCCCCGCAAAATTTCATTAACCTTTTTCTGTCTGCCCCCATTCTCTGCAGGGCACAGGCAGCCATTGGCAGGTGATTTGTATAATTATTATAATATTCAACAGAATAATTTCTGTATGAATCGATGAGGTCTTTTAGATAGTCGGATTCTGAAGGCATTGTTACCTCTTTATACGAAGCAGTTTCGCGTTGATGGCTACTATTACAGTACTCAGCGACATGAGTACTGCACCAAGTGCCGGTGATATCACTATTCCCTGGTAATATAATACACCAGCTGCAAGTGGTATGGCAAACACGTTATACCCGGTGGCCCAGAAAAGGTTTTGCACCATTTTTTTATAAGTAGCAGTTCCAAAAAGGATGAGGGTGGTAACATCCATGGGATTGCTTTCAACAAGAATGATGTCAGCGGTTTCGGCAGCCACATCCGTTCCTGAACCGATTGCGATGCCCACGTCAGCCCTGGCAAGGGCGGGAGCGTCATTGACGCCGTCACCCGTCATGGCAACAAATTCATCCTGATTTTGTATCTCAATTATTTTTTTCTCTTTTTGATCGGGCAGCACTTCGGCGAAATAACCATCCAGTTTCAATTCATCAGAAACCGCCTTCGCGGTTGACTCGTTGTCGCCGGTGAGCATGTAGCAGAGGATACCTTCATCCTGAAGTTGACGTATGGCTTCATAGGATTCTTCGCGGATGGTGTCTGAAAGACTAATAGCACCAATTGGGGTATCTTCTTCAAGAAGGTACACTGTAGTTGCGGCAACCCCTGGTGATATTTCGGGTATTTTAATGTTGTGTTCATCAAGGTAGCCGGGGCTTACCACCAGCATTTTTTTTTCATGTAGAGTACCGCTTACACCTTTGCCCTTTATGGCGGTGAAATTTTCAGGACCTGTTATTGAAAGATCTCGTTTTTTTGCTTCTTCAACTATACCCCTGGCAATTGGATGCCCTGAGTTTTGCTCAAGTGATGCGGCAAGCTGAAGAACAGCCGCATCATCATGAGATTCATGCAGGGGGTGTATACCGGTTACACCAAAAGTGCCGGTGGTAAGTGTGCCTGTCTTGTCAAACACGACGGCACTGATAAAACGTGAGTTTTCAAACGCCGTACGGTTTCTTATCAACAGTCCATTTTTCGCTGAAAGAGATGTTGAAACCGCGGCCACCAGTGGAATGGCAAGTCCAAGGGCGTGGGGACAGGTTATGATCATTACGGTTGCCATTCTTTCAATGGCAAACACCAGCTCTTTGCCCACAACAAGCCATGACACAAGGGTTATCACGCCGGCAGTAAGGGCAATGATGGTCAGCCACATGGCAGCACGATCGGCAAAATGCTGGGTGCGCGACTTTGACTGTTGCGCGCGCTGCACCAGGTCGATTACCTTGTTCAGGTAAGAGTCTTCACCTGTCTTCGTTACTTCAACCTCGATTGAACCGTCCCCATTGACTGAACCTGCAACAACCTGGCTGTCTTCAGCTTTTTCAACCGGTACGGATTCGCCGGTCAACATTGATTCATCAATTGAAGTGCTTCCAGTTCGAATGATCCCGTCAGCGGGAATCTTCTCGCCGGGCTTTACCAGCAGGATGTTCCCTTTCTCTATTTCTGATGTTTTTATGTCCCTGGTGCCTTCACCTGTTTTAAGATGTGCCTCGTCTGGCATGAGAGATGCCAGCGTATCAAGTGCTTTTGACGCCCCCAGAACAGATCGCATTTCTATCCAGTGACCAAGAAGCATTACATCAATCAATGTGGCAAGCTCCCAAAAGAAGAATCTTCCTTTGAAACCGAATACCACGGCGCTGCTGTATATAAATGCCACGCTGATTGCAAGGGCGATAAGTGTCATCATGCCGGGTTGTCGTTTTTTCAGCTCTCCTGTGAATCCGCTCAGGAAGGGCCAACCGCCATAGAAATAAATGCCCGTGGAAAGGGCAAACAATACGTAGCTGCTTCCAGTGAAACTGAATGAAAACCCCAGAATTCCCTGGATCATTGGAGAAAGTATTATTATTGGTATGCTTATGACAAGTGATATAAAAAACCTTTTACGGAAATCCCTGATCATCATGCGGTGATGGGCGTTGTGATCATGTTTCATGTGACCTCCGGCTGTAATATGTATATGCGGTAAAAAGAAAAGATTCCAATTAAGCAGTATATAGTATATTATATGGTAATTGCAATTACCGGATACCATGTATTTTAACTAGTGGAAACGGTGAGAACTCATCACGTGTTATGTTAGAGCGTGGAGCGTACCCAGAGGCGTTTTATTTACTTGATTCCATTCCCCAGCGTATGGCATACATTACCAGTTCATCAGAGTCGGATAGTTCAAGCTTCTTTTTTATGTTCCTGCGGTGTGTTTCTACGGTGTTCACACTTATATTCAGCTTGTTTGCTATTTTCCTGGTTCCCAGCCCCTGGCCGAGAAGACGAAAAATATCAAATTCACGGTCGGTCAGGCTGCCAACCGACGTTTGCTGTTCTTCACCTGATCCATGTAAAAGCCTGGAAACAATTTTTAATGAAGTGTTTTGCTTCAGGTAAAGCTCACCATCCAGTACCGTGTTTATGGCGGTGACGATCACATCTTCAACCTGGTTTTTCATTACGTATCCACGGGCGCCGGCCATGATTGATCGCTCGGCATACAACGAGTCATCATGCATGGAGATTATCAGTGCTGGAATCGATGGATGTCTTTTTTTTAGTGACGTGACCAGGTCGATACCGCTCGCGGTTCCTTCAAGACTGATGTCAACCAGCACAATATCAGGTTCCAGGTCGCTTATCAGCCTTATGGCATCATTGGCATTGCCTGATTCGCCGCATACATCCATGTTGTTCTCTTCTTCGATGATCATCCGCAATCCCTGCCGCACTATCGGATGATCGTCTACAACGAAGACCCGGATATTTTTAACATTCGCAGATGACATAACTTCCTCCGTTTGCCAGGAGAGTGAAAAAAATTGAAAAACAACAGGTACTGCTTGTCAGTGTATTAAAACTCTTGATAAATGAATGTATGAGGGTAAAATATATGTTTTTAAATGGCTGGTTGTCAAGATATGTTTTATTTTATGCTGAATTTTTATTTTTCATCATGGTTTAGATTACTATAGGGTCTTCCGAGAAGAACACCCTGCAATAAAAATCATATCATTTCAGTATTGTTTAATTCCCAGTCAACTCCTCTTAAATGCAGAGAACCATTGGCATCATCAATAATTGATGATGCAATGCTGAAGAAATGTTTCACACTGTTGCCATCAGTATTGACTGAATATATTAACGTAGCAGGTAAGGTGTCAGTTGATTGTATTGAAAGCATGTGTTTCCTCATTTTAGCTTTATCTTCATCTACAATACACTCAAGCCAGTTATCTAATGACAGTATTCCCGGTGTATGACGCAAACCAGTGGATTCGAGATATTTGTCGGATAACCAGAATTTTTCAGGAAACAAATCATTGTTTGAGTCGATTGAAAACTTGATGCTCCATGTTCCAGCTATCTGTTCAGGTTCTGATGTATATTCATTGTGTATAATGATGGGTTCGCAAAGCTGGATATCAGAGTTTTCGCTATATTTACCTCGACTGTTGCCGGCTATAGCTTCCTTTTTTTTACCCTTAGCGGGGATTACCTCTGCCCGGTTTTGTGAACTAACGGTCATTATCTCCCTCCATTTGCTATAGTGATTTTATGATACCACCTGCGATACGTTTACCCGCGTCACCTGCGGGGTCAGTCACATGGTCGTCTGCACCCATGTGTATAATTATTGATGTGCCACCTTCTTTAAGAAGAGAATTCTTTTTGCCCTTCTCGAAGGTTACCGCGTCGGTAATAATGAGATCTTCACAGGTACCGTCTTCTTTCACCCATATATTGGGAAGGTCGCCGGCATGAGCTCCTTTCGGATTGTTCAGCCCGTGTTCCTTGTTGAAGGGATTAAAATGTCCTCCCGCTTTCTTGAAATCGGGTACTTCAAAACTGCCGTTTTCGTGAACATGAAAGGCATGAATTCCAGGGGGCATGTTTTTCAGTGAAATGAAAAATGAAACACCATCCTCTGTTTCTGTTAATACAACCTTGCCAACCGGATTATTATCCATGTCAACCATGTGTGCAACTGCCTGTGGTGACTGTCCACAGGCAGCCAGGCTGATAGTAAGAAATATCGTAAAAGACAACAAGACTGCTTTTTTAATAATTTTATTCATATTTATACTCATTGTTGTTGATCTCCCGGATACAATGTTATTTTAAAAAATGTTACATGTTTTCTTCTGCCATCCAGTAACCGTGAATATTACAGTTTTCCACTATGGTCACCACGCTTCCCTCAGCTTTAAGATGAAAGCATGCGGCAGGGTTAACCCATGGTGTCAGCTTGGCCTGACCCACATACTTACTGTCAACGTAACAGTCTATAAACTGTATGTAATGATCTTCTTTCATTGGGTGCAGGGTGCTACCGATCCTTACTATGACATCAGTGCAGCCTTCCTCTGGAATTAAACCGCAGGTTTTATTCACTTCGATTGCCGGAATATGCTTTGATTCAGCTTCCGGGCTCTTTTCCTGTGATTCTTTGAAAATATTATCGTTCTGTTTAAACTGGTCTTTCGGTGCTCCGCATACCGGGCAATTATCAGGTGCGTTCTTAAATTCGATATGTCCGCACATCTGGCAAATAAAGACATTCATTATATTCCTCCTGTTTCCTGTGTATTTATATTTATTTTGACAGTTTTAACCTGTATTGTGATAATACTCTATACACTTATGTCATCAGTGGTCAATCCATGATAAGCGTGATTATTTATTAATGGAATATGTGATCACACATCCCCCATCCTGTTCCTGAGTTCGGTGAATTTCTTCAAATGTCTGGCTTCCTCTTTTTTAAGTTTGTCCAGTATTTCAATTTCCTTCTTGTAACCGGGGTCATCTCCAAACATGTCCTGAAGTTGTGAATAGAAGAGAATGGATTCCTTTTCCATCATTACCGCAACGTCGTATGAACTTTTCCCTTTTGTCCTGCCAGGATCAACAGAACCGAATATTTCTGTGTTGGCATATGCTTCTATCAGCATGTCCTCGTCCATGTAGAAATGCGGGTATGATTCTTCCTTGCGTACTCCGGTTGTGTCATTGAAAAGATCATGGAATATCTGTATATGCTCCTTCTCATCTCCGATTATATCATCAATAATCGTATCGTTAGAGCCATCTTTCAGCTGCTGATAAAAATCAATACCCTTCCTTTCCATTTCAACCGCAATGTTATGAATAGTCTGCGCGGAAATCATTATAAATACCTCCATTCGTAATATTAATATCTGTGTATAATAGAATTGTATACCGGTAAGGTGATACCTGTAAATTCATGAAAAGGATGGTATTTGTGTAGTGGATTCCGTTAGGAATATCAGGATAGTATCTGCTGTATTTTTTGTGTAAGACCTTCGGCATTGAATGGCTTGGCTATAAAACCGCTGGCACCCATGTCCAGAATTTTCTGTACCTTCCCGTCAAGGCCAAAACCGGATGTAACAAGCACCTTAATATCCGGATCGATTTCACGCAATGCAATGTATACATCCAGGCCGGACATCACCGGCATGGACATATCAAGTAATACCATTTCAATTGATTCATGTTCACTGTTGAATACTTTAATAGCCTGGTTCCCGTCTTCAGCGGTGATTACCGTGTACCCTGCCTTTTCAAGTATACCCGCGGCAACCTGTCTCAGGGGTTTTTCATCGTCTACCACCAGGATAACACCTGTTCCCCGGTTCAGGGTTGTTGTTTTTTTTGTGGTGGTTCTTTTTTCTTCCATTTCGTTCATACATGGAAGAAACACCTTCATAATGGTTCCTTCTCCTGGAGCCGATTCAACATCGATGATGCCCTGGTGTTGCTGAATGATATTGTATACCATTGACAGTCCCAGGCCGGTTCCTATTTCCTTGTCCTTTGTAGTGAAGAATGGCTCAAATATCCGGGCGCGGATATCATCGTCCATGCCGATACCGGTATCTGAAATAATGATACAAGCATATGGCGAATTTTTGCCTGGAGAGTTTTCCCTATCCACGGCAGAAAGAGATACATCGAGGGTTCCACCCTCGTCGACTTCTTTCATAATTGTCATTGCCTGGGAGGCGTTCACACACAGGTTTAGAATGACCTGTTCAATTCGTGTCTGGTCGGCGTATACAAAACAGGGGTTTTCTGTAAAATGGAAGTCAAGCAAGACGCTCTTTGGAAAACTGTTCTTGCATATATTGTGCACATGTTCAAGGGATTCGTTGAGGTCGAAATTCTTTTTTTCCATCTCCTGGCGTCTTGACAGTGATAGAAGCTGTTTAATCATTTCAACTGCCCTGTTGGATGAACCACGTATGGTATTTATGTAACTCCACACCTCGTCAGCATTATTGAGTTTCTGGTCATTGAGGAGGATGTCCAGTATTTCAACACTACCAATAATGCCGCCCAACACGTTGTTGAAATCATGGGCCAGTCCCCCCACCAGTGTGCCGATGGCTTCCATCTTCTGTGCCTGCAGGAGCTGTTCTTCCAAATTGATCTGCTCGGTAATATCCCGCTTGATGGCTGCGAAGTTGAGTATATTCCCGTCATCATCAATGATTGGGAATATCACCGACTCTTCATGTATATATTCCCCGTCCTTTCTCTTGTTAGTGATGCGTCCGGTCCAGGTTTTTCCTGCCTCGATGGTCTCCCACAGGTCTTCGTAAAACCTGCGGGAATGAACACCACTATTAATAATGGAAGGCTTTTTACCCATTACCTCATCCCTGCTGTAACCGGTGATTTTCTCAAAAGCCGGATTCACGTACTGAATAATTCCTTCCGTATCGGTGATGATGATATCTTCTGATGCCTGTTCCACCGTGATGGCAAGCCGCCGCAGGGCGATTTCCGTTTCCTTCTTTTCAGTGATGTCCCGTCCCACCGACTGGTACCCTGTTGGGTTCCCGTAGTCATCGAAGAAAGCCCTGTCAATCCACTGGTGCCAGGCTGTTGAGCCGTCTCCACGAATAACCCGGTGCTCATCAATCTTTACCGGATTTTCTGATGTGAGTGAATAAATCTTTTCCCATACCTGTGCATGAAAATCTTCAGGGACAAATTCAAAAAAACTTTTCCCCAACATGTTTTCCGGTTTCAGGCCGAACTCATGGCAATATGCCCTGTTGGCAAAAGTAATTATTCCGCCAGGATCCCATCGGGTGATAAACTCGGTCTGATCTTCTACTATACTGCGGTAACGCAGCTCGTTTTGTTCAAGATCCCAGTATGCCCGCAGCAGCTCTTCGTTCTGGGCTTCAAATTCTTCGTTAGTCGCTTCCAGTTCCTCCATGGTGGCATTTAGTTCCTGGTTCTTTTCCTGTAGCTGAATGTTACTTTTTTCCAGTGAATGCCTGGATACATTCAGACGCCGGTTGAGCACGTTTATGGTATCGGCAAGACCCAGCGATGTGGCCAGGATGAGCCACAGGAAACTGATCTCTATCTTCCACTGGGTAATAAAAAAAGTAGGCAGGTATCCCATTGATGCCAGCAGCTGTAATGGTGCCAGTGAAAACAGGGGGAGAAAACCCACCAGGATAAACCAGGCGTTCCTGTTCTGGTCCTTAATGCCGCTGTATATCGAGGTTGCAAGTACGTATGATATTAGACCAAATAAGAGGTAATTAACTACCTGTACCGCAGCTATATAGGGGATGAGAAACTGCACCGCCAGCATAAAGGCTGCAAGAACTGTGAAAAGAAGAATTCCCCACCGAAGCTTCTTTGACAGGTATTGGTGAAATTTCAGCATGGAATCGAAGAAGAGACTGGCTGATCCGATGAACACGAACGCGAAGGTGGGAATGGCCCTGTTGGCCCAGGAAGCACTTTCAGGCCATAGAAACATGAATCCAAGTCCCCTGAGACACATGAGGTATAACATAAGGGATACAGAAAAGAAACTGAAAAACAGGTGTGCCGTGTCCCTGGTAGAAAAAAAGATGAGAAAGTTGAAAATGCCGATAAAAAGCATTATCCCGTAAAACATGAAAAGCAGAGACATCTCATGGGTGTTATTGCGAACGAAGAATTCTCTTGAATGAAGGAATATACTGAAGTTAAATGAACTGCATGTCTTGATCTTGAAGAAAACCCTGTTCATCCCATGTTGCAGGTCAAGGGGGAAAGCCAGTGTGCGCGATGCAAGGGGACGGGTGCTGAACTTCCTGCGGTCACCCGTGTTATATATCTGCTGTACTTTCCCATCATGCACCATGTACAGGTCAACGTAGTCCAGTATGGGGTAATCGAATTCAAGAATGGTGTCTTTTACCTGTGCCCGGTTCATGATATGAAGACAGAACCAGTGAGAGGTGGTGGTATATCCAAAATTTACATATTCACTGTCAATGGAATGACATATCTTTTCACTGCGGCGTACATCCTGTATTGTGACAACATCTTCAATGGCAGGGATATAATAAAGAAATGCAGAGACGTTTGCTGATTCAAAATTATTATGAATTGTAAAAACATCATTTCCCGCGAAAAGGGGGAGGATGGTAGATGAGAATAAAAAAAAGATACATAGTGTGAGCTTGTGTATTGACAATTCTTTTCCATCCATTGAGTGTGATTCATTATTTTTTAAATTAGTATAACACTTAAAGTGTTCTTGTCAATTGAATATTGTTAAGCAAAAATATTGAAATAATACTATAACTTGTTTAAGTTGTATTATTCGCGATTACCATTAAAAATGAAAAATAAAAAGGAAATCAAATGAAGGCTTTCACATTCTGTCCCTGGTGCGGCAGAGGACTTGTTCAGGCTGAGGTGGACGGGATTGACCGGAAGGTATGCCCGGACAGTAGCTGCGGATTCGTGTTCTGGGACAACCCGGTACCGGTAGTGACTGCCCTTGTTGAACACCGGGGCAGGGTGGTCCTGGCACGCAACAAGACCTGGCCTGAGAAGATGTACGGGCTCATTACTGGTTTCCTTGAAAAGGATGAAAGCTCTGAAGAAGGTGTACTCAGGGAGGTGAAGGAAGAGCTGGGGGTGGATGGTGTGGTTAAAGATTTTATAGGGCTATTTCCCTTCCCGCAAATGAACCAGTTGCTGATAGCCTATCACGTGGAAGTGGAAGATGAACCTGTCCCCGGTGAAGAGCTTGCTGAACTGAAATACCTCTCACCTGAAAAGCTCAAATCATGGGATTTCGGCACGGGATTTGTGGTAAAGAAATGGCTTGCCATGCAGGCTACTCCTTAAGTTCCATTTCCTTTAAGAAATTCTGATAGTTTGCAAGTACCGCGTCCCTGTCGCGGTCACCAAACTTGTTGTTTCCTATGTATATTCCCCATGGTTCCAGGTCACGGGAAACAACCGTGTTGGCACCCACCGTGGCGCCTTCTCCCACGGTAACACCGGGCAGTATGATGGCATTGGCGCCGATAACCGCAAACCTGCCGATCTTCACCGGCTCCCTTCGCGGATTGCGGTATTTCTCAGGTATGGTGGGATTGCCGAATCCATGGTCCTTAAAATCGTCGGTGCTGGAATAGACCTTGCAACCCTGCGAAAAACCCGCAAAATCGCCTATCTCCAATCCCCCGCCGCCGTTAAGAAAGACGAAACTGCTTACATGAATATTATTGCCGAATTTAATATGCTTTCCAGAATACAGGTAAGTGAAACTGTCGATGATGATGTTCTCGCCCCATTCGATGTTATCAATGCCCACTATCTTCACGTTCTCGTATATGGTCACACCGGCTATGTTATATTCTTCCATGATCCGCCCCTCCAGGGATTTATACATGTAGTATATATATGACATTATACTTATGAGATGTCAATACTTATAATGGATCACCGCTAAGTCGAGAAAAGCGCAAAGTACGCAAAGATGGTTCTTTATTTACTATCCATCTTTGTCCTCTTTGGGTTTCTCTGCGAACTTAGAGCCTTTGCCGTTAATCCTTTCAGAGGGGAGTGAATTAAATTTCGGGTAATAAAACAAATTTCAATGTCAATTTTGAATAAAGAAGGGCACATTCCTCTTTATCATGTG
>CAZVRB010000079.1:0-17364 GCA_964629365.1 uncultured Leptospiraceae bacterium | reverse complement strand
ATGGCCAGGGCTACAACGAAAAATACAACTATGATCAACAGGTAAAACTTCCAGTCTTCACCGCTGGCAAGCCACCTGTTGATCATGAACCATGACCCCTGGTATTTCTCGCTGAAGGGGTCACGAACCGGTATATTAAGCCTTTGGGCTATCAGTTTTACAACCCGGGTTGCTTTCTTTCCGGTAAAGCGATGCTCACCAATATATAAGTATCTGCCTGTTCCTTCACCTGTTTGCACGAAAAGCCTGTAGAGGGTATTGTCAACCTGTGATGTTCTTCCGGTGATCCAGATCTCCCGTGCACTATCCAGTGGAAGGGTAATATCCTGTTTCTTGAGCTTTAGAGTGTAATAAATTTTATCTGATATAATAATCTTTCCCCATCTTCCACGCATTATTGCAAAAACTGCAAGTATGGTTATCAGTAATGCCGCAAGCACCCCACCCCACATAACTGGTGTAAATTCTTCATCGAAATCCTGTGCCAGTGGGAACACAAGTAACACTATGAAAAGAAACGACACAAATACAAGTGCCAGCATGCTTATTACAGGAATAAAATGCAATTCCAGTTTTCTTCCATCATCTTGTATTCTAATCACTGATAACTCTCCTTTTTGTGATATAGTAGAATTAGATAATTTATCATTATAAATATAGTATGATATTCTTCACAATGGTTCAACAATAATTGAATAACTCGTTATACAAAGAACTGAAAAATGGCATCACAACTGAAAGGCTGAAAACCATTTCAGCTACCGTGATCGAATGCTACAGGAAAAAGGATACGGCTTCCCTTAAATGGTATGCCTGCCTGTGCCATGTAGATCATAACGATTTAAGTATTAACCGTCTTTTTGCGCGGGTGATACAGGTTTACCATCCTGACAAGTTTTCCAGTATTCATCATGATATTGATACTCATTTTAAAAATAGTAACCGCGATGCACTTACCCTAATAAAAAATATGTATCTCTTCAATGATACCGGCAGGATAGAATACGCGGAATACATTGATATAGATGAATTCTACGCGTACGATGAAAACGAATTCGCATACAGTGAGAAGGAGATGTACGAAGACCTGTACCAGTACGCGGAAGAAGCTGAAGAAAGTGAAGAGGACGGGTTTACCACCGGTGAGTACGGTTTCATTGAAGCCATACAGAGCGCCATGTTCGGCAACCTTGACATACTCATAGCACAATTTGACCTGGCCCACATCGAGGGAGAGATAGACCTGTCAGATTATGACATCGTTGACCTGAAAGGACTTGAAAAATGCGTGAACATCTCCTGCCTGAATATCTCGGGCAACCGCATTGAAAAGATAATCGAGATCGCCCCCCTTGGCAGGCTGGAATACCTGTACATGGCATTCAACCAGGTTTCAAACATTTATCCCCTTTCAGGACTGGAATTCCTGAAAGAACTGGATATTTCATTCAACGACATCGAGGATATATCAGTCCTGCTTGAACTGCAATCACTTGAATATGTAAATCTCATTGGGAACCCTGTAAAAACCTTAGATGTTATTGACGTACTGGTAGAAAAGGGAGTTATTGTTATTTATTGATAATAAGTGAAACTGCCCGCTTCGCTCGATACACGCAGATGGACACAGATTACGTGTGATCAGAATTGATTGCAAAGTGAATTATGGAATTTTTGAAATCCTGAAAAATGGAAATAATAGTATCACGCGGAGGCGCGGGGATCGCGGAGATGTTCTGTATCCTTTCCCCGCGTCTCCGCGTCTCCGCGTGATACCAATTGGGTATTGATGAAGAGTTTTAAGTTGTATGGTTTACACTATTTAATAATTATCTGTGTTAATCTGTGTTAATCTGCGTTTATCTGCGGTTAAAATAATATATTTTAGAATCAGGAAAAAGTACTACATAAAGAGGAAATAGAACATGACCATTGACAGAAATATCACAATCGTAAGCGATGAATTACAGCTCAAACCTTCACAGGTTGAAGCGGTCAGCAAACTGCTTGCCGACGATGCCACCGTCCCCTTCATATCACGATACCGAAAAGAAGCAACCGGGCAACTTGACGAGGTTGCAGTCATTGCCATACGTGACCGCCTGGCACAGCTTGAAGAGCTGGATAAACGCAGGGAAGCCATCCTGAAGTCCCTACATGAACAGGAGAAGCTCACACCTGAATTGGAAGAGGCAGTCAAAAATGCACAGACACTGTCAAAGCTTGAGGACATCTATCTTCCCTACAGGCCAAAGCGCCGCACCAAAGGTACGGTTGCGAAGGAAAAGGGACTTGAGCCCCTTGCTGATCTCTTATTTAAGGGAAGCATTACTGATATTGAACAGGCCGCATCTGAATATATAAGCGATGAAAAGGGGGTCAACAGCACCGAAGATGCACTAGAAGGAGCGCGTCACATCATCTCCGAATGGATCAACGAGGATGCACAGTCCCGTGAAAACATGAGGAATTACTTCGTAAAAAATGCCGCCATGACATCCGGTTTGTCCGGTAAGGAAACTGACGAAGCCAGTAAATACAAGGATTACTTTGAATGGTCTGAAAAAGCAAACGATGCCCCTTCTCACAGGATACTGGCACTGCTTCGGGGGGCGGACGAGGGACACCTCACCGTACACTTCATGCCTGATGAAGACGCAGCAGCAGGTATGCTTGAACAGAAATTCGCCACCGGTGAAGGTGCCTCCGCTGAGCAGGTAAAACTTGCCGCCCGTGACGCCTACAAGCGCCTGATGGGACCGTCCATGGAGACAGAGCTGCGTTCCCGCCTGAAAAAACAGGCCGACGAAGAGGCCATACGTGTTTTCGCTGAAAATGTGCGTGAACTGTTTCTTGCCTCACCCATGGGAGAAAAGGCCACACTGGCCGTCGACCCTGGCCTGAGAACAGGTTGTAAAGTGGTGACCCTGAGTAAACAGGGCAACCTTCTTCATACTGATACAATATACCCCCTTGCACCCCATAATAAAACAGAAGAATCTGCGGCAGTTATTCGTGAACTCTGCCGGAAATATAATATAGAGGCAATAGCCGTTGGTAACGGCACCGGGGGACGTGAAGCCCTCGCATTCTGCAAAAACCTGGGTCTTGAGAACATCATCATTACCATGGTGAACGAAAGCGGAGCCTCGGTGTATTCCGCGTCGGAGGTGGCTCGCAAAGAGTTTCCTAAACACGATCTCACCGTACGTGGGGCAGTGTCTATTGGCAGACGGCTGATGGACCCCCTGGCCGAACTGGTGAAAATCGATCCCCGTTCAATCGGTGTTGGACAATATCAGCATGACGTTGATCAGAAAGAATTGAAAAAATCACTGGATGACGTGGTGGCCAGTTGCGTTAATGCCGTTGGGGTTGAAGTGAATACCGCAAGCGGAGAACTGCTCAGGTATGTGTCGGGCCTGTCTTCACGAATGGCTGACGAGGTGGTAAGTTACCGAAACAATAACGGGCCCTTTACCTCACGCCAGGAAATACTTAAAGTTCCCGGTATGGGTCCAAAATCATTTCAGCAGTCAGCCGGTTTTTTGCGTATTGTGAACGCCGAGCATCCACTTGATGCCAGCGCCGTTCATCCTGAGAGTTATCATATCGTTGAAAAAATGGCAGCCGACCTGGGCTGTTCCGTTAAAGAGCTTATGACTGACAGGAACCTTCGTGAACAAATTGATCTGTCAAAATACGTAACCGATGAAGTTGGAATGCCCACCCTGCAGGATATCTACCAGGAACTTGACAAACCCGGCCGTGACCCCCGAAGAGAATTCGAACTCTTCAATTTCAGGGAGGACGTGAATGCCATCACCGACCTTGAAGAAGGCATGACACTGCCGGGAGTCATCACCAACGTGACCGCCTTCGGTGCCTTCGTTGATGTGGGTGTACACCAGGACGGCCTGGTGCACATCAGTCATCTTTCTGACGACTATGTAAGTGACCCCCATAAAGCGGTAAAGGTAAACCAGAAAGTAACGGTTACCGTGATGGATGTTGACGTGGAAAGAAAACGTATATCCCTTTCCATGAAGCAGAATCCCAAAGAAACCAGGAAAAAGCCGGCAAAAAAGCCACGACCCCAGAAGCAGGCTATTGCGAAAAAGAAAGGTAACACGGGTAATAATAAAAAAGAACATACTTCATCAAAACCCGAGAGCCCTTTTTCGGGTCTAAAAGATCTGCTGGAGAAATAAATTGTAACCGCCCGCTTCGCTCGATGCACGCAGATGATAAGTAATTAGTTGCAATCAACTATACCCAATTAGTATCACGCGGAGGCGCGGAGACGCGGGGAAAGGATACAGAACATCTCCGCGTTCCCCGCGCCTCCGCGTGATACTATTATTTCCATTTTTCAGGATTTCGAAAATTCCATGCTTCATTTTCCAATTAATTCTGATCACGCATCATCTGTGTTCATCTGTGTGTATCGAGCGAAGCGGGCGGTTCCATGTATTTAAAGCCGTATGATATCATAAGTTTCTCTTTGGGTAACGAATATCGTAGATTTCCCTGCTTGACAACCTGGAGATTACCCTTGTATAATTTAATATCTGAAAAAAATAATTATATAAATATACAAGGAGAATTCAATGGCAGAAAAATCAAGAGAAGACCGCAGAAAAAACGTGATCGAGGTATTAAACACGTCAAGAGAGATGGAACTTCATGCTGTATCTCAATATATGAACCAGCATTATAACCTCGATGACATGGACTATGGTGAACTTGCTAAAAACATCAAGCTTATTGCCATCGATGAGATGCGGCACGCAGAGATGTTTGCTGAAAGGATCAAGGAACTGGGGGGAGAACCTGTATCAAGCTACAGTGAAAAGGTTATACGGGGACAGAAAGTTGAACAGATGTACGAACAGGATTCCGGCCTGGAAGACGATACCATCGACAAGTACAACCAGTTCTGGAAGGTCTGCCAGGACAACGGCGACAATGTCACCATGCGTCTCTATGAGCAGATTATTGATGAAGAACAGGAACATCTGAATTATTTTGACAATGTTAGCGATCACCTGGAACAGCTTGGTCCAAATTACCTGGCTCGTATAGCTGGTACATCCGCAAGCACCGGTGGATACTCAAAAGGTTTCATTGTTCCCGGTGGCGGTGAATAATATTTAGTTGATGGTGAATGGTTGATGGTAGTTGGTAACTATACATTCACCATCAACCATTCACAATACACTATTAATGACCAGCCCTGCGACACCTGCTGCAATAATAATGGCAAACCCTATAAATATTACCTTTCTTAATTCTTTTGTACCTATTGAGGCGGCTATTATTGCCTTCATAATAGTGTTTGAGAAGGCGGCAAGGGTGATGGCGATGGTTGCCTGGTTCAGCTTTGTGGGATCCTGTTTTGACAGCTGGCTCATACTGAGGGTGATGGCATCCACATCGGTAAGACCAGAGAGTACGCTTACCACGTATACCCCGCTGTCCCCTGCTACTTCACTCATAAACCTGGCAAGAAAAACGATGATGGCGTAAAGTATACCGAATTGCAGCGCGGGTATAATGCTGAAAGGGTTTTTCAGGGGAACCTCTTCTGTTGATTCCCTTCCTGTTTTTCTCCATAGCACCAGGCTTATCACAATACCGGTAACAGCCATAAACCCCATTGTAATTGAAAGTGATGGCAGCAGGCTGGCATTTACCACAAGCACCTCAACCAGGATACGGGGAAACATGATGGTACAGGCAAGAACAATGGCAAGTGAAAATGGAAGGTACTGGCTGGTGTTAAGCCTGCTTCTTCGTGAAAATTCCATGGTGGTGGCGGTACTTGAAACTATCCCTCCCATGAGACCGGTGAGCCCCACCCCCTTGCGGTTGCCCAGCAGCTTGATGGCAAAATAGCCGGTAAAACTTATGGCTGATATCAATACCACCATGAGCCAAACGGTATGTGGATTTACGAGCTCTATTGACAGCAACCCCGGGGCATCACTTTCAAGCAACCTGTGTACAGGCCCTATATCACCAAGTGTGAGGTGAAATTTTGGGTCGAATATTGGCAGAATGACAAAGGTGACAATGGCAAATTTCAACACGGCCCTGATGTCCTCCGCCTCGATTCGCCGTGAAAGATCGTCTGTTGTTTTTTTCAGATACAATATAATGGCAACCAGTATTGTAATAAACGTGGCTACCTGGACATTCCCCATCTGCACCATTACCCCGATAGAAAAGCAGATGAATATGCTTACCTCGGTGGTGATTCCCCTGTCATTATGCTTGAAGAAACTGATGTAGTAAGACACAGTTGTAATCATGATTATCGCCGCGAATGATAAGAGCAGTATTCCCGATACCAGCTCACGGTCAAGATACGCGGCGATGCAGCCAAGCAGGGCGATTAGAGAAAAGGTTCTAATGCCGGCGAACACGTCCTCCCTGTTATCTTCCATTTTTACAGAGAAGGCACGTTCAAATCCCAGCAACGATCCCAGTATCAGTGCCACAACAAAGGGTTGAAATATCTGCAGGTTCAGCATTATACTATTCCAGTGTATTGATAATTTGAATAACATATTCTGCATGCTTGCAAGATTTATGTCAATGTATTATTATAGATGTATACTGGAGAAATGATATGCCAAACAAGTTAATAGAAAGCAAAAGCCTTTATCTTCGCAAACACGCCCACAATCCCATTGACTGGTGGTACTGGTGTGACGCAGCCCTTGAGAAAGCTGAAAAAGAAGACAAGCCGGTCTTTCTTTCCATTGGATATTCCAGTTGTCACTGGTGCACCGTGATGGAGGGAGAAGCCTTCTCTGACCCGGAAATAGCGAAATTTATGAACGCTAACTTTGTTCCAATTAAGGTGGACAGGGAGGAACGCCCTGACATAGACAGCGTTTACATGCAGGCGTTACAGGTTATGACAGGACAGGGGGGCTGGCCACTCAACATTTTTCTTACTCCAAAAGACCTGGTTCCGTTTTTTGGCGGTACCTACTTTCCCGTTGAGCCCCGCCTGGGCAGGCCTGCCTTTCTTGAAGTATTGCGTTCTGTTCGCAACTTCTATGACAATGAAAAAGATAAACTTCAAAATTTCAAAAGTGAGATATTGGATATACTCAAAAAATCGGCATCATTTGAAACACTTGAATCTTCTTCACTTACCAGCGACCTCCTTTTTTCAGGTATACAAAGGGCACTGGAGGTGATTTCACCAGGTGAAGAAGATGATGATACACCACGATTTCCAATGATCCCTCACGCCTCACTTGTGCTGCGCGGCAGCAGGCTTTCACCTGAGAATGCTTCTGAACTGAGGGACGCGGCAAATCATCGTGGCATAGCCATGGTTTCCGGGGGTATATTCGATCACGTTGGGGGTGGCTTTCATCGTTATACCGTTGACGGCCAATGGACAGTACCCCATTTCGAAAAAATGCTGTATGACAATGGACTCATTATTGAGTACCTGTCAAACCTGTGGAGCTATGGATTGCATGAACCAGCTTTCAAACGTGCGGTCAATTTCACAGTTGACTGGCTCAGGAGAGAGATGATGTCTCCCCATGGTTATTTTTACAGTTCACAGGACGCCGACAGTTTTGTGACTTCAGATGATAATGAGCCAGTTGAAGGTACATTTTATACATGGCCATATTCCGATTTGAATAAAATTCTTTCTGATCATGAGCTTTCAATGCTCAGTGAATATTTCGAAATATCAAGGGAGGGGCACATTGAAGGGGCCAATGTACTCAAAAGAAAAGAAAGTGGTGCACTTCCAGGCGAAATTGAGACCATTCTTGTAGCACTGTTTACCCGGCGATACGGAAGAACGTTTTCAACCAACGAAATGTTTGAACCCGCCCGAAATAATTCTGACGCAAAAGAAAAGAAATGGGATGGACGAATTCCTCCGGTTACCGACACAAAATTGATAGTCTCATGGAACGGGCTTATGATCTCCGGTCTTGTTCGGGCCTACCAGGTTTTTGGTAAGGATCACTTCGCTGAAATGGCGCTACGGGCTGCCCGTTTCATCCTGGACAACCAGGTTAAAGAAGGCAGGCTTCACAGGTTAAACTACGATGGACATGTCGCTCAGCATGCTCAATCTGATGATTACGCATACTTTATAAAGGCACTGCTTGATATTCACAACATGGAACCCGGTAACCCCCTGTGGCTTGACAATGCCTTATCATTGCAGGTTGAATTTGATTCCCTGTTCTGGAATAATGACATTGGCGGGTATTTCAGTGCTCCATCAGATTCATCAGGTGAAATTCCATTAAGGGAAAGGGACTACATGGACCAGGCAACTCCTTCCAGTAACGGTATCGCGGTAAGTAACCTGGTTCGCCTTGCACTGCTTACCAGCGAGGTCAGGTTGTTTGAAAGGGCCGAACAGGTTCTCAATGCTTTCAGTTCTGTTCTCGGACGGGTTCCCCATGCTTCTGCTTCTCTCTTTGAAGGTCTTGACTGGTTTATTCACGGCGGCAGTGTTTCGACTGAAGAAAAAACCATATCCATGCTTCAGGCAGAGTATTATCCTGCCACGGTATTCATATTAAGCCGTGATCTCGAAGAACATGTTGCCGGTCACGTGTGCCGGGGACAGACATGCCTTCCCCCGGCTAAAAGTATTGATACCCTGGTACTGCAAATGCGTGATCATGGTAAATGAGGTGAATAACATGCAACTGTTAAAGAGTACATGTATAATTATATGCACAACCCTTCTTATCTCCATGAAGGGTTGTGTATGCCTTACCCTGGATACGGGAAACGCAGGTTCCTCTCTTCCCCGCATCTCTCTGCCTGATGGTTTTTCCATACAGGTATTCGCGAAAAATGTAGAGGGGGCCCGCTCCATGGTGCTGGGTGAAAACGGGACACTTTTTGTGGGTTCCCGTTCTGAGGGTAAAGTGTATGCCATAATAGATAAGAACAAAGACTTTAAGGCTGATTCGGTTGTAACCATCGCCAGTGGTCTTAACTCACCTAACGGTGTGGCGTTTAGAAACGGTTCGCTCTATGTTGCAGAGATTCACCGGGTTATTCGATTTGACAACATCGAATCATCAATTTCAAGACCGCCATCGCCTGTTGTTGTGAATGATTCTTTTCCCAGCGAGACTCATCACGGGTGGAAGTTTATAGCCTTTGGTCCCGATGGGAAGCTGTATGTTCCGGTAGGTGCCCCCTGCAATAATTGTCTTTCAAAAGACAAGATATTCGCATCCATAATGCGCATGAATGCAGACGGTTCTGATCTTGAAATATATTCACATGGTGTCAGAAATACAGTTGGCTTTGACTGGCATCCCGAAAGCAGCATATTATACTTTACCGACAACGGTCGTGACTGGATGGGTGACAACAGGCCTCCAGACGAATTGAACAGGGCACCACAAAAAGGGATACATTTCGGCTATCCATTCTGTCATGGGAATGACATTCTTGATCCCGAATTCGGCAAAGGAAAGAAATGTGCCGAATATACCCCACCTGTCAGGGAACTAGGCCCACACGTTGCCGCACTTGGAATGCGTTTTTATACCGGGAAACAGTTCCCCGAAAAGTACCGCAACCGGGTGTTCATTGCCGAGCATGGGTCATGGAACAGGAGTACCCCAATAGGCTACAGGATTACCATGGTGTCCCTTGAGGGCAAGGGGGCACCCACCTACGAGGTATTCGCTGAAGGCTGGCTTGAAGGAGCCAGCGCATGGGGACGACCCGTTGATGTGCTGGTATATACCGATGGTTCACTGCTGGTTTCTGATGACCGGGGTGGTACTATTTACAGGATATTTTATAAATAAGAAAGCCGCACACGGCGGCTTTTTGTTATACTCCTCAGGTTCCACCGTATCCCACGGTAACCTTTCCATTTTCCACGATAACAGGAACCTGGCGTCTTCCCCCGGAATGACGAATCATCTCTTCCATTCCGGATGCATCATTTTTCACATCAACATATACGGCTTTATCGCCATATGCCTCACGGGCATTAGTAGTATAGGGTCAACCTGATTTCCCGTAGATTATAATCTCACTCATATTTACCTCCCATAAATATTTTATAACAACTATATTCATTTTTCATACCATTTGTCAAGAGAGGGGTTTCTTTTTCTTAATACGCAACAACTTTACAATTATTAAACCTAATACTCTTCATCGATACACAATTGGCATCACGCGGAGGCACGGAGGCGCTGAGGAAAGGCACAAAAATCTCCGCGTTACCCGCGCCTCCGCGTGACACTTTTTTTAACATTTTTCATGATTCAGAAAGTTCCAGGAGAAATATCATTATTACAAAAAAAGACTTGATAGAAAACTAGAATAACAGTGTTATGTTACTAATATAACTTTTAAGCATAAGGGTGTAATCATGAAAATATTGATCTTTAATGGAAATCCTGATGAACTGGACGTACAATTTGACTCCGGCATTACACAATTTGCAAACCAGCTTTCAGACGCCGGTCATAGCACAGAGATAGTCAATCTACGTGAGAAAAATATTCGTCCATGTACCGGCTGTTTCAAGTGCTGGATAAAAACGCCAGGTACATGTGTGATCAAAGATGATGCCATAGAACTATCCGGAAAATTCATACATTCTGATCATGTGGTGCTTGCCTCGCCGCTGAAGATGGGATATTTCAGTGCTATTATGAAAAACACCCTGGACAGAAGTATTCCAAATTTACACCCACATCTTGAAGAAGTAAATGGAGAGATACATCATAAAAAAAGATATGATACATATCCAGGTATAGGTGTCTTATTGAAACGTGAAGAAAGTACAGACCAGGAGGATATTGACATTATCACAGACCTGTGTACCCGTATGTGCATCAATATCAGGACAAGCCTGAGTTTTGTACATTTTATCGAAGATTCTCTCCAGGAGGCAGTCAATGCAGTTAACATTCATTAATGGATCACCCCGTGGTAAAAACAGCAACACCGGGAAATTTATGGATAACTTCATCAGGGGATTCCTTGAAACCGATGGGAACAACTGTGATGTTGAGTATCTTGTGCATCACCGTAAAGACCTGGACACCCTGGTGTCAATTTTCTTAAAGTCTGAAAACGTTATTATTGGTTTTCCATTATACGTTGACGCGATGCCGGGAAGCACTAAGGAATTCATGGAAGCACTTGCCCCGCTTGCCCATGCAGACACATTGCCTGCCCTGGGATTCATGTCACAATGCGGATTTCCGGAAACTCATCATCTTCGTTTTGTTGAAAGATATCTTGAGAAATATACAAGAAAGCTGGGTTGCAACTACATCGGTTCAATAATGAAGGGCGGCGGTGAAGGACTTCATATTCAACCGGGATTCCTTGTTGAAAAAAGTTTCGACCTTATGTATGAAATTGGGCTGGAATTCGGCAAAACCGGATCATTGGATCCCCTCCTGCTGGAAAAACTTGCACAGCCGGAAACACTTGAGATTCAGCAGATTCAGGGACTTGTTCCCTATGTGAACGAAAAGCTCTGGGACGGGTGGCTTGCTGAAAACGATGCACTGGACAAAAGTTTTGATCGACCATTGGATTGATTATGTTATAACGGTAATGCTACGCCGTGTGTAATTCATACTTTCCTTCTTTCCTGTAACCATAATTTCGGTTATACTTATAGTATGGCAGAATAACGATATAGTCTGCCATACTATAAAATGGATTATCATTATGATTAAAACCGAAATTCTGACTAAAAAATCATCTCCTGTGTACAGGTACCTTGAATACCTTCCCAGGGGCTATACCTCCAGGGGAAAGAGTTCATTCCCACTTATACTCTTTCTTCATGGTGCGGGTGAACGGGGAAATAACATTGAAAAAGTAAAACACGTTGGCCTTCCACCGGTTCTAATGGAACATTCACTTCCATTTGTGGTAATTGCCCCACAATGTCCTCTACGTGATACATGGGGGGTAAAAGATATCGAGTCATTTCTAACATTGCTGTTGAAAAAGTATAATATAGACCAATCGCGACTGTACCTTACGGGGATAAGCATGGGTGGCTATGCCACATGGTACATGGCAGGGCACATGCCTGACACCTTTGCAGCCATTGCACCCATTTGCGGCGGTGGAAATATAGCCCACGCAAAAAAGATGATAGACCTTCCTGTATGGGCTTTTCATGGGGGAAAGGATAATATTGTACCCCCTGAACGCAGCAAAAAAATGGTAGATAAATTGAAAAAACTTGGCGGCAACGTTCGTTATACCGTGTATCCCGACACCGGTCACGACTCGTGGACAAGGACGTACAATAACCCGGAACTGTATAAATGGTTCTTAGAGCATCGGCGAACGTAGCCGTTTCACATCTACTTATCTTTCAATTCTTCACCAGGCCTGTAAGCCTCTTGCAGGTTGGCCCTGATATCCTTTTCATCAAGCCAGACCTGTTTCAGCTGCCGTTTTACAAAAAGCGGTGACTGGTCGGCATAATGCGCTGATGAACTGTCCTTCGTGGCACTTCCAAACTGGTGAATGCTTTCTGATTTCACTTTACCTGAAGAATCCCACCTGGCAAGGAGAATATACGAGTCACCCTTGAGTCCTTTCAGCTGGGCATCCCCATAGGGTTCATTCTCAACTGCGTGCAGTACGTGGGGCCCTCCCCCAATTCCCAGGTTTACATCACCACGAACCAGGCGGTGTACGTCTTTCCATGGTACCGATATGGAATCGTAGTGCTTCTTCAACCTTTCCGCGGTATTTACTATTCGATCCACCAGCAAAGAATCAGGTATTGAGTCCGGTTTATGTTTTAATATGGGTTCAAATGCCATTACAGGCAATGCGGCATGAGGATTTTCCGGGTTTGTATTCAAATCCCATTTCTTCAGTATCTCTATTGCTTCAGCCAGCATTTTATTTCCATCAACATCCATTTCAAGCACCCGCTTAACCAGAATTCCCATTCTGGATTCACGGTCATAACGCATGTCGTACTTGTACTGCTTGAATTCTTCCCAGCTTATTGATTCATCATCTCCCAGGAGTTTCAATATACGCATGGCACGGTTATTCACGTTGTTCTCGATACCCAGTGATTTTCCGTATTTATTTGGGTCAGGATTCCCCCTTCCAATAGTTGTATTGTATGGACTGCTGTTACAATTGATGACAAAACCTGATGGGGGGTTGACAACTATGGGCTGCCTTTCAAAGGGAATATACTCTGTCCACAGGGTTTCAGAGGTATTGCCGGGTACAGGTTTACTCCAGTCGAATTTTTCATTACGTAATGGAATAAGGGCGTTATATAAATACAATATATTGCCTTCACGATCTGCATACCCGCAGTTGAAACACGGAACGGCCCTTATTCTCATTGCATCCATCCATTCTTTCATGTTGCGGGCCCGGTTCATACGGTACCATTGTTCAACCTGCCGTATCCTGCCCATGGCAGCATAACGAAGGGCATACGTTCCATGGGGACGGACGATAACCGGTCCATGCACTGACCGGTATACCTTCTTTTTCACCGGTATAACAAATGGACCGAGAATACGCACATTAAGGGTTACCTCACGCACCTCCAGGTCTTTCCATTCACCGTCAAACCGGTATTGTTCCGGGTTATCCGGGTTTATCTCCAGTGTATACACGTCAAGGAGGTCTGGCTTGTTCACGGTATGGGCCCAGCCAAGGTTCCTGTTGTGTCCGTGCAGCACCATGGGTGTTCCGGGGAAGAGACCGCCGACAGCATCCCAACCTTCATCGCTGTGCAGGTGCGCCTCGTACCAGCTGACGGGACCCTTCCATGGCTGATGAGAATTAATGGCAAGGTAGGTACTGCCATCTGAAGTTCTCTTCGGAGATATCCCGAATGTATTGGAACCCTCAAGGGCAAACTGTGATTTTTGGAGTGCTGCTTCCAGCTTTTCAACCGGGACATCTGTTTCAAGTGGTGTTTCCGAGCTGAAGATAAGCTTTAATGTCTGGTCCATGTTAAAAAACAGGGGAACCTTGTGTACGAAACCGGCGGCAACGTCCTTCCCCCTTGCAGGGTAAAGCTGTTCATTGGCCTTGTCGGGATGAAGGGAGGCATAATAATTGAGTCCATCGGCATACGCCTGGCAGATGGCCCTTGTTTCAGCGCTTAGTTCTTTCTCATATTTTTTGTTGATGGTGTCCCATATATTCAACATTTGTACCATGTAATCGTTTGGTGCACCCTTCAAACCAAGCTCGGTTGCCAGCATGCCGCGTGCGGCAAGCAGGGTTCCCTGTATGGTGATGAAATCGTCTTCTGCATGGGCATAGGCGATTCCGAACGCAGTGTCTACGTCCGTTTTACCAAACACGTGTGGAACTCCCCATTTGTCCCTAAGGATCTCCACGTCATACTTCTTTCCAAGATCACTGAATGTATCAAGATCCACGTGATCACGGGGGACGAAAAATATAAAACCAATGAGAAAAATTATAACAACCAGTCCTGCTAACACGTATACTGCTTTCTTTATCATGTTGAACCTCCAAGTAATCCTGCTACCGTATTATAACATTATTTCTTGACTGTCAACAAAGTACTATGTATCATTCATTTTTTAGTACGTTATTCATGTGGAGGTATTTTTAATGATCATAGATTGTCATTACCATCTCGAAAATGAGCTGTTACCGGTTGACGAATTGCTCAAAAAAATGGACGAATCTGGTGTTGATAAAACCGTACTCATGGGAAAGCAGATACCGCCATATCCAGAACCTTCTCCTTTCCTCATAGGTCTATTACAGTTTATACTTACCCACAGGCCAGTTAAGCCACTTGGTAAATTGTTTATTGCCAGTTTTACCAGTAAGGGTATAAAGATCATGGGTAATGAATACCCCATATTCACCGACCCGGACAATACACCTGTTTTTAACATGGTTGAATTGTACCCTGAGAGATTTCTTGGCTGGGTATTTGTAAATCCACTGGGACAGAATGATCCAGTGGAGGAATATAATAAATGGAGATCACATCCAGGATGCACCGGGATAAAGGCACATTCATTCTGGAACCACCATACTCCTTATGAACTTGCACCGGTGGCCGAAAAGGCAGCATCTGACGGGAAACCAATAATAATTCACCTTGGATATGGTGATAATGGAGATTTTGAAAAACTGTTATCTGAAGTACCGGGTGTAAAGCTCATACTGGCTCATACTGCCTTTCCCGGGTACCATCAAACCTGGAAAAAGATAAAAGACATGGACAACGTATATGTTGATCTTTCACAGACCAGTTACGTGGGACCGCGTGTGATGCGGCAGGCTGTAGATTACCTGGGTGTTGAAAAATGCGTATTCGGTACAGATGGTCCATATGGATTTCACGGGAAGGACGGCAAGTTTGATTACGGGCTCATAAAGCGAAGAATAGAAAACCAGTTTAACGATCCCGGTATACGACGCCGGCTACTGGGAGAGAACTTTATGGAAATAGCGGAGCTTGACAACTAAGCTATAGTATTATACAGATTTTGAAAGTGCCCTTTCTCGATACTGCACGATATCATCGATGGTTAATACCACCATGTCATGCTTACACGCGAAAAAAATGATCTGTGGCAGACGTGCCATTGTACCATCTGAATTTGTCAATTCGCATAACACACCTGCAGGCTCATATCCCGCTATCTGCATAAGATCAACTGTTCCCTCTGTATGCCCTCTTCTGCTGAGCACACCGCCGGGTTTTGCCCTGAGTGGAAATACGTGACCCGGCCGGGTTAGATCTTCCGGTTTACAATCAACTGCCACCGCGGTACGAATTGTGGTAACACGATCAGAAGCAGAAACGCCCGTGGTTACATTATGGCGTGACTCAATAGATATGGTGAAAGCTGTCTGGTTGGTTGACGTATTGTGGGATACCATTTGGGGAAGATCAAGTTGCTTTATCTTCTCATCTGTCAGGCACAGGCACACAATACCGCTGCATTGACGAATAAGAAGTGCCATCTGTTTGCTGGTTATTGTTTCGGCAGGAAATACCAGGTCACCTTCATTTTCCCTGTCTTCATCATCTACAAGAAGTACACCTTTACCTTTTTTCAGATCACTTACAGCGCGTTCGACCCTTTCAAAAGAATTACCAAAAAGTGACTGAAGAGAATGAGTCATTACAAAACTCCCTGAGTAGTGAAGGTATTAAGTAAGGGTGAGAGTAAAATTATTTTTGTCAATGAATTATTATTTTTTTCTGACTGCCGTTCAATATTTTATTGTATCGTGTTGATTATTGTATTTTTCAGGGCATGTTATATATACTGGTTGCGGGTTCATGATACCGCATGTAAAAACGTGTTATCATTCAATCTATTCTGACTTTAACAGTCAGGGTATATCTTTCGACTTGTGGTTTAATAATTGATAATGATTGATGAATCATGAATAGTAAATGGTTTATATAATGAAACATTCTTCGTTTGCAAAACATCTATCCTGAACCAAACGCAACAACGATCCATTGCCCGGGATAAGAAGTTAAACTGAAATATATTTACCAGAATGTTTTGTAATTTTATTTGCCATTTTATATTATCATTTTCATAATGTTCCCGTGTTTATGCAAATATATTTTTTGGATAAGGTATGTATAAATGTCATTAATCGATAAACTTACAGTAGACGAGATCGGACCCGATAAGATAATCATCGCACATGATATGATCAAGCGTACCTTCGCAGAATTCGTTGCTCCCGATTTCAGTGACACAGGCAAGGCTTCTTTCCTGGATTTCATAAACCTGGAAGCAATGAATGACCGTATTGAAAACGGTGATAGCTTTATACTGGCTGCACTTGATGATGGAGATGTTGCCGGTGTTATTGAAATAAGTGAGTACAGTTATATACGGCTTCTTTTCGTAGATAAGAAATACCAGGGTAACGGTATAGCCCGGCTGCTTCTCGACGAAGCCTATAAACGATGCAGGGCCGACTGGCATGACTGCAGTGAGCTTAAAGTAAACTCTTCTCTTTATGCCTTTGAGATATATAAAAAACTTGGTTTTGAACCTGTGGGTGAAAAGCAGGAAAAAGACGGTGTTGTCTATATTCCAATGGAACGGAAATACCTTTAAACTTCTATTATGAGTATACTTGCAATACTATCCTCCGGTCTTTCACTTGGGCTGACGGCAGGGTTATCTCCAGGCCCGCTGCTGGCACTGGTTATGTCTGAAACTATAAAGTACGGTAAAAAAGAAGGTATAAAGGTATCTTTCGCTCCCCTCATGACAGATGCACCCATAATGATAGTTGCAATACTGATGGTATCAGTGATCAGCAGCTTCAAGGTGA
>CAZVRB010000078.1:6024-17947 GCA_964629365.1 uncultured Leptospiraceae bacterium | reverse complement strand
CGGAACCCTGAAGCTGATGGTGGTGAGCACCTCGTAGGTGATGGTACCTATCTTGTCGCAGAGTTCTTCAAGCCGTACCTGGTGCCCCTCCATTTTACCGAACAGGAGCACGTCGTCCCCGTTGTAGGCGGTGCCGTCGGGCCCAAGATCAACCATGGACTGGTCCATGCATATGGTACCGGTTACCGGGTAGCGCTGCCCCCGTATGATCACCTCACCCCTGTTTGACAGCAGCCTGGGATACCCGTCACCGTATCCTGCCGGAAGTGTTGCTATGCGTGTCTGGCGGTCGGTCACGTAGGAGTGGCCGTAGCTGATGCCGGTGCCCGGCGGAACCACCTTGAAATATGATACCTTTGTTTTTAATGACATCACCGGCTCGAGGGTTTTGCCGTTGAAGTGTACGTCCGGCAGGTAGCCGTTGGGGTTATACCCGTAGAGCATAATGCCGGGACGCACCATGTTGAAATGGGATGATCTGAAATTAATGATGCCAGCCGAGTTGGCCAGGTGTACCAGCGGGGGCCGTGTCCCGTCCTTCTCCATTTTGTTGACGATCTCTTCGAACCTTGTGATCTGGGTTTGGGTAAAGTCGCGGTCGTCTTCCGCCTTTGCCAGGTGTGAGAAAATGCCCCGCACGTCAATATTCTCCATGGCCAGTGTATCGTTTATGAAACGCGGGGCGTTGTACCAGTGCACGCCAATGCGTTCCATGCCGGTATCTATCTTCAGGTGCACCCTGGCGGTTTTCCCCATCGCCTTTGCCATACGGGATATTGCCATGGATTTATCCAGTGATGAGCTGGTTATTTCAATATCAAAGTTGATGAAATCGGCTATCTGCTCGGTGTTGATGGCCCCCAGCACCACTATGGGGGCGGTGATACCGTTTTCCCGAAGAAACATCCCTTCTTCAAGATATGCCACCCCGATGGAATGGGCTCCCGCTTTCAGCAGTTCCCTGCTTACCCGCACGATACCGTGACCATAGGCGTTCGCCTTTACCATGGCCATGATCTTTACATCCGGACTGATGAGAGACCGCACCACCTGGAAATTATTCACCAGGCTGGCAACAGAAACTTCCGCCCTGGTGGGCCTGTTAATATATGCTTCGTGTGTAAATACCATTCTTGTTATCCTTAAAGGACTACCGCAAAGGCGCAGAGAAAGCGAAGATCGCAAAGGTTTTAAAAATCATACTCTCTGTGTTCTTTGTGTCTCTGTGGTAATCCTTTATAGAATTTTCAGCTTAAAAAATCAATGAAATAATATGACAGGTGATATACTTATGGTAGTAAATATTTATACCATGATTACAGGATTGCTGTTGACAAAACAGTATTGGTGATAAAGTATAGATATATTCATTATTTACAGTAGAAAAGGACGTATACGTGCGTGTCTCATTGCTAAAGAAAAAGAAATATCCTGTCGTCGTACCAGAAAACCAGCATTCCATGACAACCTTTGATGTCGAACGGGAAGTACTTGGTGTACTCAACCATCTTCGTCGTAAGGGATATGAGGCTTACCTGGTAGGGGGGTGTATTCGTGACATTCTCCTTAAAAAAACAGCCAAAGACTATGATATCGTTACCGATGCGCGTCCAAACCAGATAAAACGTATTTTCAGGCGATGTTACCTTATTGGGAAGCGTTTCAGGCTTGCCCACGTATATATCGACCGTCAGCGTTTTGTGGAAGTAGCAACCTTCAGGGGAGTGGTAGACCCACAGGATTTTGACGAGGACAGCTACGCGGCCAATAACGTCTTTGGCACCATGAAAGATGATGTACTTCGAAGAGACTTTACGGTGAACGCACTCTATTATAACAGTGCCGACGGCAGTATAATAGACTATATGGGGGGGCTTCCTGATCTCAAGAAAAGGATAATGCGTTCAATCGGCGATCCCGAAACCAGGTTTGCCGAAGATCCCGTGCGGATAATACGCCTTGCACGTTTCTGTGCCCAGCTTAATATGACCCCTTCACGAAGGGATATGAAGGCGGCAAAAAAACTTGCCCATCGAATCGTGGATGCCAACGACAGCAGGCTGCTAGAAGAGATATACAAGATATTCAGAAGCGGTGAGTCGGGAAATATATTTAGAAACCTGAATGAGTACGGGTTACTGCAATACTGGTATCCCGAGCTTGGTCAGCTGAAAGACCCCGAATCATGTTTCACAAGGCTTGACGCCATTGACCGGCATAAAAAGTCAGGGGCTGAGGTGCCGTCCAATATATATTTTACCGCCCTTTTTTACGACATGCTTGAAGAAGCGGTGAGAAAGGAAGAACCTTCCAATTTCCAGGAGACATTCATGATGCTGCGCAACCAGTTCAGGGAGCTGGCAATACGTATGCGCATGCCCCGTGCCGAGTTTGACCGCATGTGTAATAACGTGGCACGCCAGGGAATGTTTACCAGTGATCCGGGAAACCCGAAGCGTCGAAAGCAGGAAAACAGGTTCATGAGAAACCAGTATTTCGCCGATGCCATGCGTTTCTTCGAGATACTGTCCGAGGCCACCAATAGCCACATGGACGCATTGCAATACTGGAAAAACCGCGTGGCAGAGATGCGACGAACCGACCGCAACGTGAAAGGCGGCAGCAAAGAACCGCGTAAAAGACCGGGGAAACCCCGAAACCCTTCGCGCAATCAAAAAGACAACCGAAACAGGCCTAAAAATACGGGTGATAAGAAATAAGCCCAGTGACAGGATTTATTTCTTCATAAGCCGTGATCCAATCCATCTTACCAGTTTGCGTTTAGTCTCGTCGTTGTGTTCCTGCCACCAGCCATGTTCAAGTCCTGGTACGATGTTATCATCCGGGTACACACGGGCACTTGATTTCAAAAGCAATTCCCGCAGTAATGGAATATGGGCATCGAAGTAAAAAGCGTCAACGTCCCCCGCGAACACGTAATACTCAATGCCATCAAGCTGTACATCTTTATCTCGAAGCAGGTCAACAGGGTTTACCTCTTTCATGCGTTTCCATACGGGCAGGTCTTTTTCCCAGGTGTCTCCGGGTCTTTTGTCGCTGTTAAATACAGGTTCAAAGAAGAAAGCCTCTGGAACTGCCAGGTTAAAAAATACCCTGTGTTCCATGTAGGGACGAGTGGGGTCATCAGTGGTGATGGGCAGGTACCCATCGGCGTCCCATTTCTTCAGCCTGCTGCCCCTGATGCTGTAGCGGAGGTCTGCTGCCGGGTATACAGCGGCAACTGTGTCTGCCAGGTTCGGCCGGGTAATGCTGTAATAGAGTACCCCGAAGCCCCCCATTGAGTTGCCCATAAGAGCAGTATGATTGGATCGACGGGATACGTTGAAATTTTTTCTTACGAAGGGGACGATCTCGTTGATGAAATGATCAGCATACCGGCCCATGTTGCTGTTGATATACCAGCTTCCACTGCGTCCGTCCGTTGGATAGTTCTGTGGGGTTTTTCCATTGCCGGTGAGTGAAAAGTCAGGCATAACAACCACAGAAGGTGGAAAAGATCCATCTTCCATGAGTTCCTCTATAAGTGGCAACAGTGATATCACGTAGTTATTAGGCCTGTCCCCGAACCCGTGCAGTGCAAATATCACCGGGTACGGTTTTCCCGCGTTGGTGTAATTCTCGGGGAGGTATACAAGCATTGCCCTGTCACCATTAAGTATTTTACTGTGAAAAGGCTCCTTCCTGGTAACATGGTCTCCCAGGGGTACAAGGTCATTTTCTGACATGAAAGTAATGATGGTACCTTTCCCATTCCACGTAGTTTCACTATGGGATTCCCAGCCAGCAAGGGAATACACGATTGGAAGGGGAACGCTTACAGGGCCTGATATTTCGCTATAAGTTTTAAACGAAACAATAAGCAGCACGAGTATTCCTGCGGAAATAAGAATGCAGCGGACTATCACCGAACTTCTATCGGAATTTCCCATGATAATTATTTCCTTTTAGTAAGATGATGGCGATGCATGTATATATTGCAGTGGAATATGTAATAATACGTGAAAAATCAGTAAAAGCAAGAAGAAAAAGGAATTCTTTAAACGCTGTAAATGAAAATTATTGTCATTTAGCGTGATAATAAGTATATTAGTTAAAGTTAGATAAATCTAACAATAATGCAATAATTGCGTACATGGAGGAGTACAATGATAACGGTTGCATGTGCTACCGATGACAAAAAAACATTTACAGGTGGACATTTTGGTGAAGCCGGGTTTTACATGATTTTTGACGTTGATAAAAATGGCAGTGAACACGTGGAAACCATTGAAAATGTCACCCTTGATTACCAGGAGACAATAAAGGAACATGGGGACCCCATGAAGGCCAAGCATGTTATGATACTTCTGAAAGAAAAAAATGTACAGGTTCTGGCTAACAAAAAGTTCGGGCCCAACATTGCAAGGATCAAGATCCGTTTTCTTCCGGTCATTATGGATGTTGAAAATGTACAGGAAGGTCTGGAGATGATAAGGGAGAACTATGACAGGATATACAGTGAATACTCGAAAGGAGCTGACAGAAAACATATGCGAATTGGACAGGGGACGGTAAGGTAAAAAAATGAATAGTGAAAAGATACTTGAATCGGCCCGTGTCCTGGAATTACATGACAGGGCATCATTGCAGGAGATAAAAGACGCGTACAGGGAAAAGCTTTACATGTGGCATCCGGACAGGTGCAAAGAAAATCCTGAATTATGTGCGGACATGACAAAAAAGTTAATTGAAGCCTATGAGATCATTATGGAATATTGCAACAATCACAGGTATCCATTCACTGAAGCTGCAATAAGAAAAAGCATTGAGTTTGAAGATCCCGAAGCGTTCTGGGAAAGGCGATTTGGTAACGACCCTTACTGGGGTGCTACCTGAGAATTGATATCAGTTTAGTTTATGATATAATTACAATCAAATAAACAGCACAAAGGAAAACACACATGGCAATGATAATCGATGGAAAGGCTATTGCCGCCAATGTTAAAAAACAGGTGGCAGAAGAGATCGCCAGGCTTGACACGAAGCCGCGTTTCGTGGTTGTGCAGGCGGGGGATAATCCTGCTTCGACGGTGTACGTGAGAAACAAGTTGAACGCCTGCAGGGAAATGGGTATAGAAACAGTAAACGCCACCCTTGATGAAAGCATATCCGAACAAGACCTGCTGGGGCTGGTTGAGGGATTTAATAATTCTTCACGGTTTCACGGCATACTGGTGCAGCTGCCCCTTCCGGGGCATATTCGGCTTGAACCTGTTATCGAGGCCATCGATCCCGTTAAAGATGTTGACGGGTTTCACCCCCTGAACGTGGGCCGGCTTACGGTACGCAGCAATACCCCGTATCTGCATCCCTGTACCCCCTGGGGGATTGTGCACATGCTGGATACAGTCTACGGAAAAGGGAACATGGTAAGCGGTCTGTGCGGTAAAAAGATCGTGGTGATTGGCCAGTCCCTCATCGTGGGACGCCCCCTTGCTATCATGCTGCAGAACGATGGTGCCACCGTAACCATGTGCGACAAGAATACTCCGGATATTACAAAAGAAGTAGAAGGGGCCGATGTCATCATATCCGCTACCGGTGTTCCCTTCCTGGTTAATCCCGAAATGGTGAAGGCCACGGGTAAAAAAGATATCACGGTAATTGACGCCGGCATCGCCAAAGTTGACGGAAAGATAGTGGGTGATGCCGATCCCGCAATTTATGACCTGGTTGGTGCCCTGTCACCTGTCCCCGGAGGGGTGGGGCCGGTAACTGTTGCCTTTCTCACAAGGAACATTTTGAAGGCCTATTGCATGCAAAACCATCTTCCCGTTCCTGTTATCAGGGAATACCGGAAAGATACTTAAAAAAGTGACGAAAAATTCAGTATTTTTCACTAAAAAAGTTAATTAATCATTATCCCGCTTGACAATATATACTTTCAGTTGCTAATATTCCATATTAGCGCATTTATAACAAAGTAGTACCGAAAATGAAAAATTATATATGGTACACCCCTGGTTGCATTGCCCGATGCTGAATCAGGGGTTTACTTTTTCATTCACGGGTAATAAAAAGCATATTGCTTTTACAGAGGAAAGGTGAAATATGAAACGACCAGTTACGTATATGTACAAACTGAAGGATGAACGCAGCTTTAAGAAAATTTTTGATGTAACATGCAGTCATGGTGATACCGTGTACTGCGAGTACCTGCAGGACGGGGTTCGCAAGAGTGAAACCTACCGTGACCTGGAAAAGAGATCCCTGAACACCGCCTATACACTGCAACAACGCCTGGATGGTATACCCCGGGGAACATTTGTTGGCATTCATTTTGATAACTGTCCCGAGTGGCCAGCGATTTTCTGGGGTATACTCATGGCAGGATATAACCCCATACTGCTGGACTTTCGCGCATCGAAGGAGAACCTGGAATACCTGCTTACCCAGTCTGGTGCGGGAGCCATCATCACCGACGATGCCGTTGTGGACAACGATATACTGGTGCTTAAGCGTAATGATCTTATGAAAAGCCTCAACGAGCCGGTTGCCGGATGGGAACCAACCTGGGGCAAGTACCTGGCTTACTGTACATCGGGCACCACCGCAAGCTCACGTATTTACGTGTACGACGGGGCCGCTGTTGCCAGCAACATCTACCGCAGCGGGGATACCTTCGAGGTGAGTCCCTACCTGATGCGTGAAGGTGACGTGCGGGTGCTGGCCTTTCTGCCATTTTACCATATTTACGGTTTCGTTGCCATATACTGCCTGTACTCGGTATGCGGCAGCACCTTCGTGTATCTCCCTGACAGGGATCCCATGAGCATACTTGCAACGAGCAGGGATTTCGGGGTTACCCATATCGCTTCTGTCCCCCTCATGTGGAACAACATCGTGAAAAAGGTGCATATGCAGCTTCAGGAGGCATCTTCACTGAAGCGGGCCATCTTCCGCGGGATGGTGGCAACCAGCCTTGCCATGCAGAAAGTGGCCCCCGAGAAGGGACGCCGGTTTGCCATGCAGAAGCTTTTCGGTGCACTCCATGATAAGCTGCTTGGACGGGCCATACATTCAACCTCCTTCGGCGGTGCTTCACTGTCCCAGGAGAATATACGGTTGATGGCCGCCTTCGGATATCCCATCGGCGGCGGGTATGGGATGACCGAGGTGGGTATCATGTGTGCCGAGTCAGGGGAGAACCGTAAAAGAAGGATGAGCGGCAGCAATGGAAAACCCGTTCTGGAAGTGAAGGTGGTGAAAGAGGATGGCTCCGCGGCAAGCACCGGAAGCGGCCAGCTTTTTCTGCGTGGTGATACCATGCACATCGGTCGGTTGAAAGACGGAAAGATGGAAGGCCCGCTTGTAGATGAAGAAGGATTCTTCGCAACCGGTGACATGGTGTATGTTGACAAGAAGGGGTACCTTTTCTGCAGGGGAAGGTCAAAGGATACCATTGTTCCCGCGTCGGGTGAGAACGTGTATCCCGATGAACTTGAAGAGTATTTTCTCAACGTGATCGGTTTAGAAGAACTTACCATTCTGGGTGTGGATGACGACAGGGGTAGTGAACGAATCACCATGCTCTTTCGGCCCCTTGCTGACTATAAAACCGGAAAAGGGCTTAATGATATATCCAGGAAGCTGCATGCGATAAACCGTAAGCTGCCTTCCTACCAGCAGGTGCAGGACATCTACGTGTCAGAAGAACCATTGCCGGTGACCACCAGTATGAAGGTACAGCGAAGCAAGGTGAAGGCAGCCATCGAGAATAACCAGTGGCCCATGGTGTCCCTTGAGGCGCCGGTTGGTGTTATCCTGGCCGACGAGGATATAGATCATTATACGGTTGATACAGAAATAATGGAAGGTGTCCGTGGTGTCTTTTCGGATGTACTGAATATAAAACCTGAAAAGATCGGCGATGATGATCACTTTATAAATACCCTGGGAGGGGACAGCCTTGACGCCATAAGCCTGGCAAGCCAGCTTGAAAAGCGTTTCAGCATCGTGGTTGACGATTCAATGCTGTTGCGCTGCACCAGCGTAAGAGAACTTGCCAGGGAGATAGAGCGGCAGATTTCAGGTGAAGACCTGCAGCATGGTTCACCCCAAAAGCCGCTGCAGAAACAGGAGCCCGTTACTGATTTTACACAGACAGATGAGTACAGGGCATTCCAGGCCATGATGGGACTTTCAGATTACAACCCGTATTTCATAAAGCATGACTCCACGGTGAAAGATACATCTGTGGTAGACGGCAAAGAGATCATGAACTTCGCTTCGTATAATTACTGCGGCCTGTCGGGACATCCCGAAACGGTGAAAGCAGGTATTGAAGCCCTTGAAACACTGGGCTCATCTGCAAGCGGCAGCCGTCTTCTTACCGGAGAGAAAAGTCTTTACCGGGAACTTGAAGAAGAGATCGCCCGCTGGAAGAGCACCGAGGATGCCATCGTGCTGGTTTCAGGGCACGCAACCAATGTTTCTTTCGTGGGTAACTTTTGTGATGAGAACGACCTTATACTGTATGACGCCCTTGCCCATAACTCAATAGAGCAGGGATGCCGTCTCTCAAAAAGCCGAAGCAGGGCTTTCCCGCACAACGATTACAATGCCCTTGAGAATATACTGGAAAGCCAGCGTAAGTATTACCGCAAGGTGCTGATCATTATAGAAGGTGCCTACAGTATGGACGGGGACATTGCACCCGTACCGGAATTTGTCCGCCTGAAAAAGAAATACGGTGCCTTTCTCATGGTTGACGAGGCACATTCTGCCGGGGTTATCGGGGCAACAGGGAAGGGTGTAGACGAACATTTCAACCTTGAGCCCGATGATGTGGATATCAAGATGGGCACCCTTTCAAAGGGTATCGGCAGCTGCGGCGGCTATATCGCCGGAAAGAAGGCGCTGGTTGATTATCTTCGATATAACCTGCCCGGATTTGTTTTCAGCGTAGGCATTACCCCCGCCAACGCCGCGGTGGCACTTGCTTCCATACGACTGCTGCAGAAAGATCCCAGCATGGTGCAGCAGTTGCAGAAGAATATCAAAACATTCGTAGACCGGGCCCGTAAGCATGAATTTGACATCTGCCTGGCAGGTGAAACCGCCATCATTCCCATTCATGTTGGTGACGAGTTCGAGGCAATGCAGATATGCCGCAATTTACAGGAAAGGGGGGTTTTCGTTGCTCCCGCCATATATCCAGCGGTAGCCAGGGGGCAGGCAAGGCTCAGGTTTTGTGTTACCAGTGATCACAAGGAAGAACAGATCCATTATGCCCTTGATACGCTGAAAGAGGTATGGCAGGGTGTAGAGGCAGTGGCTGCTGGGAAATAACATCTTATCTAAAATTTATAACGACCCTGCTTGACAGACCAGAATATAGACCGTATATTGGTCTATATTCTTTTTTGCGGGGGTGCAGAATGAAATCAAGTGAAGCAATCAAACCTATTAGTTACCTGAAAGCACATGCCTCTGAAATAATTCGTGATGTTTCTGAAAATCATAAAACCATGATCATTACCCAGAACGGTGAGGCAAGGGTGGTCCTGCAGGATATAAAAGAATTTGAAAAGACAGAGGAGACCCTTGCGCTTTTAAAGATACTTGTGCAGAGCAACAAAAATCTTGAAGAAGGTAACCTAAGGCCGGTTGATAAGTCATTTAAAGGAATAAGGGCACGTATAAAAGAAGCCGGTCTTAATGATGGAATATAGTGTACATGTTATATCCGATGCCGAGGAAGATATATTCAGTATTTACAGGTACATCGTTTCAAACGATTCAGCTGCCAGGGCAGAAGATGTGTTGAATAATATTGAAGAATCGTGTTTCAGTCTGAAGGAGTTTCCAGAAAGAGGGCATATACCACCTGAACTTGAGCGTATCGGAATTAAAGCCTACCGCGAAATACATTACAAGCCATACAGGATTATATACCAGGTTGTTAAAAACAACGTGTATATTCACTGCGTCATTGATGGGCGCAGGGATATGATGGATATACTCCAGGAACGTTTGTTGAGGTAATTGTACTATATATCAACGCCATGTTTTATAAGCTCCATAATCACGCAAGTGGTGAATACATGAGAATCGTGTAAAATGGGCTTAAACACTATATAAATCAGCTGTTGTAAAAAGAACAAAATCTATTGACAAAAAAATAATAATCATATCTTTCTACATGACTTTATTTTTAGAAATTGGTAATACAATAATATTACTAGTGAGGGAAAAATAATGAAAACTGCCGTTAAATATTTTTTCGTGATCTGTATGGCTTTAGGCATTTTTACCTTTTCTGTCTCTGCCGGTAACGGTCCTAATTATAACTGTGGGAAAATGGCCAGTGAATGTGAGAAAAACTGTGACAGAGATGCTGAAACGTCTAAAAATGCAAGGGCTTATCAGAATTGCCTGGACCAATGCAGCGAAAGATCTCGAAAATGCAGTGAGCGCCAGGAAATGGCAAATCGCTGCGCGGAAAGCTTCAGGGAATGCATCAAAAATGCCGGCAGCGAATCTGACAAAGAGTCATGCAGAAGTTCATACAGGAACTGCAAGGGGCATGACTAGGCCCTGAAATCGTGATCTATGCCTGGTTTTCTACTATTCCCATCCAATCAATTGATCTATTATTTCCTGATTTAAGCCCTCACCCGGGGGCTTAAATCTTTTATATACCGGAAAAGTGTTGCCCAACTGATGAAAAAAGGCAGGTTATTTGATTTTAGTTTAAATAGCAAAAAGTTAATAGTAGATTATGCAGAAGTGTAGTATACTGATAACAGCATATTACAACATGAAATAATGGACTATACATGATACATGATACAATTCAAGATTCATTGATAATTCCCGAAGAAGTAATCAGTAAATGGCAGAAGATTATTAATACCATGGCTAGAATAATAAATGTACCAGCCGGGTTGATCATGCGCCTTGTTGGTTCAGATATTACTGTATTTCTTTCCAGTGAAACAGATAATAACCCCTACACTCCCGGAGATAAAGAACACTTCGAAGATTCCGGTTTGTATTGCGAAACAGTTATAAAGAATAATGACATGCTCCTTGTTCCTGACGCCCTTAATGATGAAGATTGGAAAGATAATCCCGATATCAAGTTGAATATGATCTCATACCTGGGCTTTCCTATTGTGTTGCCTGATAAAACCCCCTTTGGCACCATATGTGTTCTTGATAACAAGGAGAATGAATATTCAGATTTATATAAAGACCTGGTTGCTAATTTTCGTGATACAATAGAAAGAGATATAGAATTGCTCTACAGCAATCATTCCCTTAATGAAAACCTGGCGGTAATACAATCACTGCTGGCTGAAAAAGAAACTCTTCTGAAAGAAGTTCACCACCGGGTAAAAAATAACATCAGCAATATTGAGAGTCTGCTGTCTTTGCAGGCTTCTTCGGCTAAAAGTGCTGAGGTGAAGGCCGCATTGAAGGATACTGTCTCCCGCGTGAGAAGTATGCGTGTGCTGTATGAGAAGCTGCTGATAACGGGGGAATATAGTCAAGTCTCAATGAAAAACTATATTGAAGGTCTTATCCGGTCACTTATAGCAGTATTCCCCGATAAACAGAAAGTCACCATTGAAAAGAATATTTCTGATTTTACTCTTAGTCCCAAAAAGGCTGTACCAGTTGGAATAATTCTCAATGAATTGCTGACCAATGTTTTCAAATACGCGTTCATTCAGCAGGACAGTGGCATGATCTCAATTACTATCGATAAAGCAGGAAATATTGTAACTGTTACGGTGCATGATAATGGTGTTGGTATTGATGAAAAAGCAAATGTAGATAGCTCACCGGGGTTTGGGTTAACGCTGGTTAAAATGCTTGCAGAACAATTAAAGGGCACTTGTACGATTGAAAATGA
>CAZVRB010000078.1:0-5924 GCA_964629365.1 uncultured Leptospiraceae bacterium | reverse complement strand
TGCAGGTCACGAGGGACTCGAACCCCCAGCCCTCGGTTTTGGAGACCGATGCTCTACCAATTGAGCTAGTGACCTGTGTTATCTATCATAAGAAACCGTAAAGTGAATATCTGTCAAGTTTTTTTACTCAGTAATAGTCACCGCATGCCATAACGTCATCTTCGAACAGGCATTTCTGATGATCTTCAGATTCGTCAAACTGAACAGGGTAGTTGCCGTCAAAACAAGCGGTACAGAACTTACCATCATGAATGTTAAGCGCCTTTAGCATGTTGTCAATGGTGAGATACGCTATAGAATCAACCCTTAGATACTTGCGAATCTCCTCGATGGTGTGGGTGGCTGCGATAAGTTCATTGTGGGTGGGGATATCGATCCCGTAAAAGCAGGGATGAGTTGTGGGGGGTGCCGAAATGCGTACATGCACCTCTGTTGCCCCGGCATTACGAAACATCTTGATGATCTTCCGCATGGTGGTGCCCCGCATGATGGAATCGTCAACCACCAGTATTTTCTTACCCTTAACTGCCGAACGAACCACGTTGTATTTGATCTTGGCACCGAAGTCCCGTATACGTTGTTCGGGCTCGATAAATGTGCGGCCGATATAATGGCTGCGAATCATTCCCATTTCGTAGGGAATGCCAGACTCACGTGAATACCCGAGGGCGGCACATACCGAAGAATCGGGGATGGGAACCACGATATCAGCATCAACCGGTGCCTGGTGGGCCAGCATGGCCCCCAGCCGAAGACGCATCTCGTGAACCGACTCGCCAAAGATGATGCTGTCTGGCCGTGAAAAATAGATATATTCAAAAACGCATAGTGCGCTTCCTGTATTGGCGAAAGGAAAATATGATTTAATACCCGTTGGGCTGATTTCCAGAACTTCACCTGGTTCGATCTCGCGAACATACTCGGCATCGATCACATCGAAAGATGATGTTTCAGAGGCGATCACGTATGCCCCGTCAAGCCTGCCAAGCACCAGGGGCCTGAATCCGTAAGGGTCGCGAACTGCATACAGGGTGTTTTTATTCATCATGAGCAGGGAATAGGCTCCCCGAATGGCCTTGAGGGCATAAATAAACGCCTCCAGGAAATCATTAATCCGTGACCGGGCCATAAGGTGCACCAGCACCTCTGAATCGATGGATGTCTGAAAAATGGCTCCTTCTTTTTCAAGGGCACGCCTGAGGGTGCCCGAATTAACCAGGTTGCCGTTGTGAGAAAGCACCATGGGGCCCAGCACCGAGTCGGCACGCAGGGGTTGAGAGTTTCTCAAAAAAGAAGAACCGGTGGTTGAATACCGGTTGTGTCCCACCGCGATATTTCCGTGCAGGTTCTGGATATGTTCTTCCTTGAATACATCCACCACCTTGCCCATGCCGGTATACCTGTAGATATGGTTAATATCGGATGTGGCGATGCCGGTGGATTCCTGTCCCCTGTGCTGAAGGGCGTACAGGCCAAGGTAGGTCAGGTTTGCCGCCCGGGGATGATTGTAGATGCCAAAAACTCCACATTCCTCACGGGGAATGTGTGAACGAAATGAATCGGAATAGTCGCATGTCTTCATCAGTTTTAATCCATGGATGACATAGTGTGGGGTACATAATAAGTATAGTTACAACAATAAAAATATCAATAAATTAATGATATCAATGACTTTTTGAGCTTGACTAAATCATACAAGATTAGTATGATTTAGTCAAGCTCATCTACTATAATGTCATTACTAAGAGAAGCAAATGAAATTGTCAACAAGAACTAGATACGCGGCCCGGGCACTTGTAGAGATAGCCCGTCACAGGGGAAACCCGGTTGCGGTGAAGGTGATATCAGAGTCGCAGAAGATATCCGTAAAATACCTGGAAAATCTCATGAAAAACCTGAAAAAACACGACCTGGTGCATAGTTTCAGGGGTGTTGACGGGGGGTATGTGCTGGGGCGTGATGCCCGGCAAATCACCATGCTGGATATATACACGGCCGTAGAAGGTGAAGTGGAATTCGTTGAATGTGTCAATGATCCCGCTTCGTGTGCCATATACGATACCTGTCCTACTAATTGCGTTTGGACGGGGCTTTCAAGGGTTGTACGGGAATATCTATCCAGTTATACTGTTCACGCATTGCTAAATAATTCCAGTAAGGAGTAATATATATGTCAGAACTGCACAGGGACTCAATTTGCGTTCACGGCGGTCATGAAATTGATTCGTCAGGTTCACGGGCTGTACCCATATACCAGACAACATCATACGTGTTCTCAGACAGTGATCACGCTGCCAGCCTTTTTGCCCTCGAAAAAGAGGGAAACATATACAGCCGAATTACCAATCCCACCACTGCCGTGCTTGAAAAAAGGATGGCACAGTTAAACGGCGGGGTTGGCGCCCTGGCGGTTGCGTCGGGGCAGTCGGCCATAATGCTGGCCCTTTTGAATATACTCCAGGCGGGAGATGAAGTGGTTTCGGCAGACAACCTTTACGGGGGCACCCGCACCCTCTTTCAGTATACCTTCAAACGTATGGGTATCACCGTGAAATTTGCCGATTCGGGAAACATGGATTCGTTCAAGAAACTTATTACCGACAAAACCAGGGCGGTATATGCTGAAAGTATCGGCAATCCCAAGCTTGACGTGGTGGAGCTGGATACCCTCGCCGATATCGCCCACGCCGCCGGTGTGCCCCTCATACTTGATAATACCGTGTCACCCTACATCCTTGATCCCTTTGCGTGGGGAGTAGATATCGCGGTATATTCGGCCACAAAGTTTTTGGGGGGACATGGAAACTCCATCGGAGGCATACTGGTCGACTCGGGAAAATTCAACTGGGATAATGGAAAATTTCCCCTGATCTCTGAAGATGATCCGGGATATCATAACAAGAACTTTCTGAAAGAATTCGACAACATGGCATATATTCTGAAAGCTCGGGTAAACCTGCTCAGGGACATGGGTCCTGCCATGTCCCCGTTTAACGCCTTTCTTATTCTTCAGGGCATGGAAACCCTGCATATACGCATGCAGCGGCACTGTGAGAACGCTCTCAAGGTGGCGGCCTTTCTGTCAAACCACGAAAACGTGGAATGGGTGAACTATCCCGGTTTACCCTCGGGCAGCCAGTTTATCAAGGCCAAGAGGTACCTGAAAGAGGGATTCGGCGCCATTATCGGTTTTGGCATAAAGGGTGGATATGAAGCGGCAGTGAAGTTTATCGATTCTGTCAGCATGTTCTCCCACGTGGCAAACATCGGCGACGTGCGCAGTCTTGTGATCCATCCGGCCTCAACCACCCATCAGCAGCTGACAAAAGAAGAAAAACAGACATCAGGGGTAACCGATGATTTCATAAGACTTTCTATCGGAATTGAAAATATTGACGATATTATTAATGACCTGGACCAGGCATTAGGTGTAAAGTAACACCGGCAGAGAGCCGATAAAATCGGGCAGGAAGGAGTGTATCTGCAGCATACCCTCTCCCCCTTTTCAAGGGGGAGATGTCCCGATGAAATCGGGACAGAAGGGGTTCGTTAAGTTTGATGGATGCAAAACAATAATTGTTAATCATATGTTCAAGATAAGAAGACAAAAATTACGCAACGAAGCCACGATCGCAGAAAAAACATTGTGGCATTATCTGCGTAAGAATCGGGTAAAGAATGTTAAATTTCGGAGGCAGCATAGTATAGGGCCATATATAGTGGATTTTTATGCACCACAGGTAAAATTGGTCATAGAAGTTGACGGACCTACTCATTATGAAGAGAAAGCTATTATATTCGATAAAGAACGAACAAAATTTATAGAGTCAAATGGTATAAAAGTTATTAGATTTACCAATAACGAAGTATATACTAATATTGATGGAATTATGACTGTTATTGAAAACATGATAGATGAATGCATGTCCTGAACTGAACGAACCCCCTCCCGTCCTCCCCCTTGAAAAGGTGGAGGGGAAGGAAGGAGTGAACTTGCAGATTAAGTGATATAATAAGAAATATAATGAACAGGATAACCGCACACATTGCTAATCTTTTCTTCAGGTTCGCCTTTATTCGGCGGATTCTGTGGAGCTGTATTGTGCTGGTGCTTGCGGGCGGGGCGGCTCTTTTGGTGTTTAAAAGTGAGCCCGTTCAAACCTCTCCCGTGGGATGGGAGCGCAGTTTCTTTGTTTCACCCTATAATCTTAAAGCGTTAAATATACAGATGACATCCAGGGGAAATTTTATTGCCTCGGTTTTCCAGGGAGAAGAAAAGGGAAGTAAGGGAATATACGCTGCGGTGTCTTTTAACGGGGGAACTGATTTTCTCCCCCCCGTGAAGATATCAAATATCGATTCAACCATAGAAACCAGGCCCCATGCTGCCATTGCCGGAAACGGGCACCTGGCGGTGGTGTGGCATAACCTCCCGGAAGGGGATATCTCAAGCCGTGTATTTATATCTGTTTCGCGGGATATGGGAGCTACCTGGTCGTCTCCCGAAGAATTGAATTTCAATACCGATATGGAATTGCTGCCGCAGGTTTTTTACGACGATCGGGGATTGCTGCACCTGTTTTATCATGCCTATCGGAAAGGGGTTATACAGGTTTTTCACGCCCTCAGCAGTGATGAAAAGATATTTGAGGACGTCGAACCCATAACCGAGATGGGAAGCAAGATGAGGGGTGCTTTTTTCCCGTCAATCTATTTCAAAAAGGACAACGTCTTTATCGTATGGCAGGGCAAGGGAGAGTATGGGGGATCATTATCAGATGATCTCTATTTTACCCGTTCATCGAATTATGGCAGAAGCTGGAGTTCCAGGAAAAAAATAACGATAAGCGGGGCAAACGATGCTTCACCATCACTTGTTTTGTATAAAAATACACTCTATTGTGCGTATCAGAACAACGAGGGGAAGAGCTGGTCAATAATGCTTGTTCGGGGATATGAACAGGGGGATGAGTGGGACGCCATACCATTAAAAGTATCCGCCACAAATGTGAACTGTTATTCACCGAAGGTTGTGGCCTCAGCTGATGATGAAATTATCGTGTTGTGGTATGACAACAGGGAGAGAAACAATGATATCTATGCCAGGAAATTCTCAATCGCTGAGAATAAGCTGTTAAACGAGGTGCGTGTTTCTGAAAGCAGGTCTTCATCATGGCATCCTGAAGCGGTATCAGTGGGTAAACGGGTTGTGGTACAATGGGAACAGTCAAACAGGATAATGGCAAAGTATTCAGATATTTCTGTGAGTCCCCCGAGGGTGTCTTCATACACCCATCCGGAAGATCAGTGGTCACGGGAAGAAAGGGCCATTATAAGCTGGAGGACAACGGGTGATGAATCGGGTATCGCCGGATACGCCACAATTACAAACGAGTTGCCCTATTTTAATCCAACGGTACAGAATATCGAGCCTGATCTTACCAGGATTACCATCCCGGCCCTTGGCGATGGCATCACCTATTTTCATATACGGGCAATTGACGGAGCGGGAAATTACAGCAGGACAATACATTATCCCCTGAAGGTAAGCAGATCGCCCTTGCCCCTGCCCGAGGTTGTATCACCCTCTCACCCAGAAGGTGAACCGGTTAAAAATAACGATCCTGTACTTACGTGGACTATCGAAGATAAGAAGAGAACAAAAGGGTATCTTTACAGTATCGCCAAAGATGCCGTTGACGATCCGGCTAATTTCACCACTGATAACCGGGTGTCATTCAGGGACCTGTCACCCGGCCGGTATTTTTTTACCATACGGGGTGTGGACAAGACTAACAGGCCGGGAAGGATCGCAAGCTACGAGCTTGTTGTGGGCAGGGCCGAAAAGGTGGATGCTGAGTATTACCAGCGCCTGGCGAAAAATCTTGAGCAGCCTGCCGAAGAAACCAGGAAAGAAGTTGCCC
>CAZVRB010000077.1:0-17988 GCA_964629365.1 uncultured Leptospiraceae bacterium | reverse complement strand
GGCTTCACTTAAACGTGGAATACTTTCTGCGATAATCCAGTAATGCTTCTTTGATTTTCTCTTCACTGATGAACCCAAGGTTTATCAGCGAAAGACCGATTAACTCTCCCGTTTCTTTCTGCCTGGAAAGCCCTTCCTGCAACTGTTCACCTGATATGTAATTTTCATTTATAAGGTATTCACCTATGCGTACCATTGCACCTCCGTGCGTAATAGTCGTGTTACCGGGAAACCACGGCTGTAATTTAAAATATATCAACAGTTGCAGGAAATAAACACATTTTACGCGGGAATAATGATGGTAAAAGTCGCGCCCTTATCGCTTTCAACAGTGATAACAGCATTCAACTGTTTTATCAGCGCTCTTACCAGCTGAAAACCCATTGATACTGAATCTTCAATATAAACATTCTCGGGAAACCCGCACCCGTCATCAGCTATCCTGAGCAGGTAGCTGTCAGTGTCAGCATTTTGAAAAAGTATATCGATATGTCCTTCTTGTGAGTGGTGGAATGCATGCTTGAGGGAATTGGTTATCAACTCGTTAATGATCAAGCCGCAGGGTATGGCCTCGTCTATACTCAATTTAACGTCTTCAACCACAACGTTAAACGTAACCTTATGTGATACATTTTCATATGATTTTCTGTATTCATTTATAAGTCCCTTTATATAATCTGCAAAATCAATAATGGCGAGATTATCCGACTGGTACAGCTTTTCATGGACAAGTGCCATGGCGTATATCCTTTCCTGGCTTTCCCTGAAAAGCTCCCTGTCACCGGCGTCATTCATGTTACGCATCTGCAGGCCAAGAAGGCTGGTAATGATCTGCATGTTATTCTTTACCCGGTGATGGATCTCCTTGAGCAGTACTTCCTTTTCCTGTAATGACATTTTCAACCTGTCTTCCACCTGCTGCCGTTGTTCAATTTCGTGCTGCAGTTCACGTATTTTCTCCGTAAGATCATCTGCAAATTTTGTTAAGAGAGTATCCCGTTCCCGGTAATAGTCAATTCTTCGCTTTAAATCTTCAGGGCTTAACCTCAAATTCGCGATAACCTCCCCGTAATACCGTGAAAGCTCTTCCAACTCCTGATCTGTATACAGGTCAGTGTTACTCATTACCCTGTGTGCAGTAGCCGAACCCACCAGACCTGCAAGCACTGACTCGATTTCAGTACATATCCTGGAGAATTCCTCAACAGAGATCAGCTTGCGAAAGTTTATTCCATGTGAATTTAGAACATTACGTACATGCTCTTCTGCTTCAGAGGTTTTACAATAATCTGACAACAGTTGCACAAGAATGGGTTTTTTCATATCTATGTCAATGAGGAGACATGCCGGAGCATTGATGAAATTTTCTACGGAATATACATCATCACCCCTGCCGGAAAAATCCACTGCGGTGCGCTTCTCGTATTCGTCCCGGCGGGGAAAAAGGGAACAAATTACAAACAAACCCGCGTTCACCAGCAATGACCAGAATACGGCATGGGGCAATTTCCCCAGGGCATCAAGCCCGAGAAAGGCAACGGGCCGAAGAAGTTGTATTCCAAAAGGTCCATCGGTAACCAGGGACATAGATATGACTCCACTTTCAGCCATAGTGGGTAAAAGCAGCATGTAGATCCACACAAGAAAACCGCCGGCAATGCCCATACGGGCCCCTTTCTTTGTCCCCCCTCCCCAGATTACACCACCTGCCACGGCAGGTACAAACTGGAATATGGCGGCAAATGATACAATACCAATATCCACCAACATGTACGATTGGCCAACCAGATCCGCGAACAGGTATCCGGAATAAATAAACAGTGCCACCACCCCCCACCTGATTTTCAGCAGCTGACGTTTAAACATATCAAAACCGCGAATCCTGTTCACCACGGGCAATACCAGGTGATTGGTTATCATAATACTCATGGCAAGGCTTGAAATGATAATCATACTGATGGCAGCAGAAAACCCGCCGATAAACACCATGAATTCAAGCCACAGCATATTCGCGTCACCCGGCAGGATCAGCAGAAACATGTCCGCCATTGATGAAGGATACCCCTCAAGCAGGCCTGTCATGGCCACCGGAAGTACCAGCAGGTTTATGGCAAGAAGGTAAAGGGGAAAAAGCCATAAGGCTGTTTTGAAGTGCCGCTGTTTACTGTTTTCAACGATGGTCACATGAAACTGCCTTGGCAGCAACACTATGGCTGACATGGAAAGAAGAAGATACGTCATCCACTGAAGATAATAGCCGGGAGCCTGCATCCTGTTTTGTAACTCGACCGCCTCCTGGCTGTCTCTGAAGTTACGCAGAACGTTCATAAACCCGTCACCGATCACACATACAATGAAGGTGCCGGCTGTTATAAATATTACAAGCTTAACCACCGCGTCAACTGAAATGGCTGCGATCAATCCCGGATGCCTGCGGGTGGGGTCAAGTTTTTGAGAACCAACAAGTATGGTAAAACCCACAAGTATGCAAACGAGAATAAGGTCAAGATTCACGTTGACATATCCATAATCACTGGCGGTAAGCACATCAAAACTGCTCACAACCGCTTTTAACTGCAGGGCAATATAGGGTACAATTCCCGCTAAAGCCACAATTGTAACAATTGCTGCAAGGGAAGCAGATTTACCATATTGTATTGATATCAGGTCGGCAATGCTGGTAATGTGATCACGCTCTTTCAACCTGAAAAGGCGGCGATGAAAACGGGGTAACAGTAACAAGGCAAGGGTTGGGCCGATGTAAATCGCCAGGAATAAAATACCCGAATTTGCTGCCAGGCCGATGCTTCCGTAGAACGTCCACGCCGTGCAATAGACACAAAGTGAAAGAGAATAGACCACCGGATTTTGAAATAAAGCAGCGATACGATTATTACGTTGTACTATTACTCCAAGAATAAGCAGAAATGCCGCGTAACCGCAGAGTGAAAGAAGTACTGTTATCGATGAGAACAATAAAAATCCCTCCTAACCTTTTCCATGCTCCGCTATCTCGTTGCGCGATATATAGACGAGGATTAGAATCAGCAATATCCATATTGCCACAAGGTATAAAAACAAAAAAAGTATTCCCCGTGCCACACAAATTGAAAGAATGGGCCAGTTAATAGCAAACAACGCCAGTACCAGTAGAAATAGTCTTATTTCTTTAATTTTTTCTGTTTTTTTCATTTAAATGGTACTTCATAATATATTTGTATTGAATCCCACTACCCTCTTTTATGAATAATAGAAGTATAGAATGTATGTTCTTCATATGCAAGCAAAATGTGTGGTGCAACAACCGCTATTTCTCCTTGACGAACATGCTCGATGCCTGCAAGAATACGTATAATCTTACATACAGGGATCATACTAAAAATGAATTCACCAAAAACGGCAATACTGATAGGGGCGGGGGACAGGGGACACATATACGCCTCATACGCGTTAGCTAACCCTGGTAAACTGAAAATAGCTGCAGTTGCAGACCCGGTGAAGGAACGCCGCCAACGAATAGCCGAAAGCCACGGCCTTGATGAATCAATGGTCTTTCAAAGCTGGGAGGAGATACTTGCCCCTTCGAAAATGGCTGACGGCGCAATAATAGCCACCCAGGACACCATGCATGTTGATCCAGCGGTTTTGGCACTGGAAAAGGGATACCATGTGCTGCTGGAAAAACCGATGGCCCTCACCCTTGATCACTGCACCACTATCGTGGACGCATCAGAACGAACCGGAAAGACCCTGAACATCTGCCATGTACTGCGATATATTGACTTCTTCTGGAAAGTTAAGAAAATAATAGACAGCGGTATAATCGGGAATGTGCTCACCATATATCACGCGGAAAACGTTTCATATTATCACATGGCACATTCATACGTTCGGGGTAACTGGCATCGCAGTGATGTAGCATCACCAATGATACTTGCCAAGTGCTGTCACGATCTTGACCTCATTCAATGGTTCGCCGGAAGCCAGCCACGCTATATCAGCTCAATGGGAAATCTTTCACACTTCAAGCCGGACAATGCCCCCAAAGGGGCCCCGTCAAGATGTACCGATGGGTGTCCCGCTGCAAATACCTGCAAGTACGAATCGGTGAGCACCTATCTTTACGGAAAACACATGAAACTGGGGATAACAAAGACAGACGCGAAAATACTGCCCGTCCTTGCCAGGTTCATGCTGAAATTTCCAAACCTCTCCCGTTATATTCCCGGCCTGGCAGGCTACCATATATGGAAGATGTGGCCAACCAGCACTATCACAGAAAACCTTACGGAAGAAGGCATCATGAAGGCATTACGTGAAGGCCCCTACGGTAAATGCGTGTACCACAATGACAATGACCAGGTGGATCACCAGGAAACCATCATAGAATTTGACAGCGGTGCCACGGCGGTATTGAAGATGCACGGGCATTCTGAACAGGAAGGACGTACACTTAGAATTGACGGTTCCCTGGGCACCATTCGGGGCAAGTTCGGCGGAGGGGGACGTCTTGAAGCGCATATTCATGCCACTGGCGAAAAGATCACCTACCCTGTAAAAACCGACCTCATTGGCCACTCTGAAGGTGATTATGGTATAATGGAAAACTTTGTAAAGGTGCTCAATGGAGAAGAAGGTCTAACAGATGCCCATGAATCACTGCTAAGCCACCTGATGGCATTCGCGGCCCACCATGCCAGGGTTCATCACAGGGTAGTTAAACTCTAATGGGCGTTAATAAAAACAACCGTTCAATTGTACCAATAAACTGGATCGATGAAACCGAAAAGTTTATCGTGGTGCCCCGAATCGAGAAAGGCAGAATAGTTAAAAAAGTGAAACCCCTCAGAAAAGTGAAGGGCAACTGCTATTTTACCAGGGGGGTATCCTACAGCCTGATAGACTTCACTTACCGCGCGGTGAGGATGCTCAATCTTCATGATAGAAAACTCATCATCTCAAGAGGTTCAGTCAAGAAGAACGGTAAAAATGTCTACAACGCGGTAGCAGTATACGAACTGGAGTGGGACCTGGGCACATCTATTATTATTCCCCAGCGCCTGCGACATGACAAAATGGTAACGGTTGAAGTGGAAGGCGTCGATTATCCCGCCAGGTTGATGGAACTGGTAACTTTGATCGCGCTATTACGCCTTGCCTTTACAGGAAAAACCAACTCATGGTATAATTCGTATTCTGCAAAAATACTTGTTCATGGATGGAAATCATTCACGGAAGAAACATTATAATCCGGCCTGTCTACCTGCTAAGAACCTCACCAAGTTTTTCTGACAACTGTTGTATTGAATATGGTTTTGCCACAAATCCATCAGCACCCTCTTTCATGGCTTTTTCCACACGTTCATCCATGGCATACCCTGAAGACAAAATTATTGGTATCCATGGGTTGACATTCTTCATTTCATGAATTAATTCCGCTGCTGATACTTCCGGCATTGACATGTCCAACAACACAATGTCAATATCCTTATAATTCCTAATGAAGACATCCAGACCATTCTCTCCTCCATTTGCGGTCATTACCTGGTACCCGCTGTGTCGAAGCATACCTTCGGCAATACGAAGAATGGCAGGCTCATCATCAACCACCAGGACGGTTCCGCTTCCTTTCTTAATATCTTCTGTAATATCATTCTTCTCTGAAGTCACCCCATCCTCCTTTAGCTCAGGAATATAAATGCTGAACACTGACCCTTTTCCCTGAACTGACTCAACATTAATAAAACCACTATGCTGGTTAACAATACTGTATACCATGGAAAGCCCCAATCCTGTACCTTCATCTTTTTTCTTTGTTGTAAAGAATGGCTCAAACACTCTTTTATACGTTTCCCCGTCCATCCCGACTCCACTATCCCGAACAGTTACATACACATACTGTTTATCCCGAATTGCACCGGGATTTTTCGTGGCAAAAGAATCATCAACCAGAACCTGACCCGTTTCTACCGTAAGTTCTCCTCCCTCCCGTTCATTTTCACCACGCATGATCGTCATGGCATGTGACGCGTTCACGCACAGGTTAAGCACAGCCTGCTCAATCTGCGTTGGGTCAGCATTTACTCTCAATGGAGTATCCAGCATCTTAAAATTTAATAATACTGACTTTGGAAAACTGTTCTGACATATATTTTGCACATGTTTTAATGAAAGATTGATATCAACCGGCGCGAACTGCAAATCCTGTTTTCTGGAAAGTGTCAGCAGTTGTTTAATCATATCAGCTGCACGCATGGATAAATCAAATGCCGTTTCCAGGTAACGATCGATCACGTCCTGCTGTTTAAGAGACTCTTTCTCAAAAAGGATCTGCATCATGTTCAGGCTTCCCATAATACCGCCAAGAACATTATTGAAATCATGCGCAAGTCCACCTGCAAGTGTCCCCACCGCTTCCATCTTCTGGGCATGCATGAGCTGTGACTGGAATATGTCTTTTTCCTGCTCAGCCTTTTTACGGTCACTAATATCTCTCACCGTTGCCTGCAACAAGTTCTGCTTTCTAAATACGAAAGCGGTAAGAATGACCTCGGCATGGAATTCTTCTCCATCAATTCGTTTATGTACCCATTCAAACTTGTTGTTGCCTTCCCTGTAAGCCTGCTCTATCATTTCCCCGGCTTTCTCAAGTGAAAATCTGCCATCGGGCTGTTTCTCCGGAGAAAGGTCAACAGGATGCAAGCTGGTAAATTCATGCCTCGATGAAATATTAAATATCTCCAGGGTAGCCTTGTTGCAATCGATAAAACCTTCACGGGTAAGCAGCATTATGGCATCAGGTGAAGCCTGGTAAATTGTGTGATAGCGCTCTTCACTTTCACGTAACGCGGCCACAGCTTTTTCACGTTCAGTAATATCCCGTCCCATTGAGATAATACCAATAACAGTTCCATCTTCATCACATATCCTCTTATTATGCCATGAAATGGTCCTTGCACTGTTATCACTTGTATTGATATGGGTCTCGAAATTCTCAATTATCCGGTCTTCATGTATAACTTCGGACATGATATCCATTAACTCGTCCCTGTAGGCCTTATCAGGATAGAGCATTTCCCACACTTCATTACTGCCCAGCACCTCTTCCTGGCTGTAACCGGTTATTATTTCAGCCGCACTATTCCAGAGTATTACTTCCATCTCTTTATTAAGAACGCTTATCCACACGTTTGCATTGTCAATTACCCCCTCCTGGAACTTGAGGAGCAACCTTCTTTCGTTGTCAACCTGCTTGAACTCGGTTATATCAAATACAATGGCCTCAAGGGCCAGGGGATTGCCAGAATCATCTTTCAACAGAACGTTACGTTGACGAAACCAGCGGGCTTCCCCGTCCTTTCGATATGCCATGTATTCGTACTGGTCTGGCACTTCGCCACGCAAAAGATTTTCCCATTGATCTTCCAGGTAATTTCTGAAATCAGGATGTATAAAATCATAGATAATTTTAGGTCTATGATAGAAATCTTCAGGGGTAAACCCGGTAATCTCAACCGACTTTGGACTCACGTATTCGTAATTTCCATCCGGTATAGACATGCGATAGATTAAGGCCGGGGCATTCTCAGCAAGCAGGCGGTATTTCTCTTCAAGGGATTCAAGTTCTTTTACCGTAAGCTTAAGACGATTCTCAATATCAAACTTGTAAAGTGCCAGTTCAACAACACTGATCAGTTCATTGTTATTTATGGGCTTAAGCACGTATCCATATGGACCCGTTTTATTTGCCCGTTTGAAGGTATTATAATCGGAATGTGCGGTTACGTATACTACCGGTATTGTAAAGTTTTCACTTATCTTTTCATACAGGTCTATGCCATCCATTCTGCCCTGTAGTATAACATCCATCAGGATCAGGTCAGGTGTATGTTCGTTAACCAGGCGAAGCGCATCATCACTTTTCCTGGCAGGACCAATGACATTATACCCTCGTGAAGAAAGAGTATTTTTTATGTCAAGACCAATTATTGCCTCATCCTCAACAAGGAGGATGGTTTTCTGGCCCATACGAACTCTCCCTCTGGACTAGTATACCCACACATAGTATATATAATTCGCTATGGAGTAAACAACAAATATCAAGTATCATGGTCATCTTTTGCCCTTGATCTTTTATACCAGTCCTGCTTACCATACAATTCTTTCTCACAATCAGGACATAATCCGTGGGTGAATTCAGCCTCAGAGTGATTCCGAACATATACCTCAACCTGCTCCCAGAAACCCGAATCATTCCTCACTTTTTTGCAATGCGCACAGATAGGGAGTATCCCCCGAAGGGTCTTGATCTCTTCCCTGGCATTTTTTAATTCAAGGTGCGTTTTCACCCTGGCCAGGAGTTCCGCAGAATTAAAGGGTTTTGTTACGTAATCCACACCACCTGCTTCGAATCCACGAACAATATCATCGGTATCTGACTTTGCTGTGAGGAATATAACAGGTATGGATGCGGTACCTTTTTTCTTTCTTAAGCGTTCACATACCTGGTAGCCGTCCATGCCCGGCATCATAATGTCAAGCAGCACCAGGTCGGGTATTTCGCCGGCAACAAATTCCAGTGCCTGCTCACCGCTGGTGGCAAATGCTACATCGTAACCATTTTTTTCAAGCATGGGGCCAAGAACCTGCAGGTTTTGTGGATTATCATCAACTACCAGCACCAGGTCTTTTTTGTCACTCATGAGAAGCCTCCATTTCCCTCAAGAGGGATTGTAGCAAATCCTGGAATTTTTTCAGGTCTTGCCTGATCTTTTCCACGTCGAAGTTGTCGGCATCATCCACAAGCTTCTCTCCTTCCGCAGCCAGGAATTCCAGTGAAAACTTCTCACCGGTTTCCTTTATCTCTGTACCAAGCTGACGTATATCGGCCATCTTAAAAGCACCATCAAAAGCAGTAACACGGGGCTGCAGGGTTTTCTTTATATATCTTTTCAGTTCAGCTCTTTTCTTTGCAGTCTTTATTCCATTAATCGAAATATTATTACCTCTACCTTCCGGTATGTCTTCTTTCCGTGAAGTACCATCAACCTTATGGTATGGCAGGTACTTCATAAGTACCTGCACCAGGTGATATACACTCAGGGGCTTGTAGAGAAAATCATCAAATAATAACTCGCTGTTCTCGTCCTCGATCTCCTGCCGGGTGGATGCCGTCAATGCTACCACCGGAACATGTGCCGTCAGCCTGTCATTCTTTATGCGCCAGGCAGCTTCAATGCCGTCCATTACAGGCATGCGTATATCCATGATCACCAGGTCTGGTTTTAACTCACGCACCAGCATAAGTGCAGTACTGCCATTTTCAGCCTCGTATGGCTGCAGGCCGGAACGCCGTAACACCTCTACGATCAACTCTCGGTTGGAATCCACGTCATCCACCACCAGCACTGTCCCCATGGTAAACTGCAGGTTGTCTATTTCTGCCATGTTTATCTCTGGCTCGGGTTTAAATGACGAAACCGGCACATCATACAGGGTAATAATAAAGGTGCTCCCTTTACCCGGTTCACTCTCAACGGTAATATCACCGTTCATCATCCGGGTAAGCCGTTTACTTATGGTAAGCCCCAGGCCGGTGCCCTCGTAACGGTTTTGCTCGTAATTACTCTGCTGCCTGAATGAATCAAAAATAATATCGATATCACCCGCATGGATCCCGATACCGGTATCTTCTACACGTATTGTGAGATCAAGGGTACTCTGGTCTTCCCTGGTGAACACCTTGTGCGCGGCTAATTTCACATATCCCCTGTGAGTGAATTTCACGGCATTACCCACCAGGTTCAACAGTATCTGCCGCAGCCGGGTCTCGTCCATGATAAGACTTTCAGGAAGATCTTTGTCGATTTCAACATGAAACTGCAATCCCCTCTCCCGCACTTTGGCCTGAAATATCTGCTGGATCTCGTTGAGTATTATTCTCGGGTTAACCGCCGAATAACGTATATCCATCATGCCGGCCTCGATCTTTGAAAGATCAAGTATGTCATTTATCAATGTCAGCAGGCTTTTCCCCGATGTTTTTATTGATTCAATATAATTACGCTGCCGGGGATCAGACACCATGCCGGAAAGAAGTTCACTGAACCCGATCACCGCGTTAAGTGGAGTTCTAATTTCATGACTCATGTTGGCAAGAAATTCACTCTTAGCCCTGTTGGCCCCTTCCGCCTCGTCCTTGGCCTTCTGCAATTCTTCAGTCTTTCCAAGCAGTTCTTCTTCCATTTCTTTGCGGTCCTGTATATCACGTGCAACCGCATATACCAGGTTATCTTCAAGATCAATATACGATTTCCAGGAAAGCCACTTGTACTCCCCGTTTTTACACAGGTACCTGTTATCAAAGTTTAGAATATTATTACCATCATGCAAATGATCTTTTACATTTACAGTTGATTCACGGTCATCGGGATGTACGAATTCAAGGTAAGGCTTTGCTTTAAGTTCATCCTCATCCCAGCCAAGGGTCTTTGACCACGTGGGACTTAGTTGTTTGAAATATCCATCAGTTGTTGCAACACAAATCATATCCAGGGATACATCAAAAAAGAGTTTTTTCTCACGTTCTATCTCCCTTTGCAGGGTGATATCCTGTACAGCACCATAGATCCTGGTGGTAGCGCCCTCTTCCTGGAATGGTTTCCCTGTAACATGAATAACCCTTCCATCATCCATTGGTGTTCGAAGTCGAATCTCGTAATCAAAATCACGACCATTTGCCACTGCGCTGTTGTACGATTCAGTAATCTTTTTCATGTCTTTTGGAGAAAAGAAATCACGAATTCCTGCAAGGCTTTGAATATCCCTTTTTATACCGAATATTCGTTTTATCTCGTCGGTAACAGTAAGGCGGCCTTTGATAACGTCATACATCCACCCGCCAATCTTTGCGATCTGCCCCGTTGCCGATAACAGCTCTTCCTTGTCTTTCAGTTCCTGCTCGGCCAGCTTTCTCTGGGTGATATCACTGATAACCGCAACCACCCGGTAGACCTCACCCTTCTCGTCCTCTACAGGATAATAATACACGTGAACATAACGTTCTCCTTTATCGGGATATTCCATCTTCATCTCGTAGTTGATGAATTCTCCCTGAAAACACCTGTCAATAAATGGCTGTACATTCTTAAATACATCCTCACCAAGCACATCTCTCACGTGTTCCCCTATCACCTGTTCCCTGGACACTTCCCTCTGTTCCAGGAAAGAGGCATTGGCAAGACGGTAGCAGTAGTCCCTGTCTATCACCGCCACCCTGTCCTGTGCCGACTCTATGGCCTCGTGGTATTCCTGCAGTACCGCCTCCCGCTCTTTCAGCTTGTGCACTGCTTCACTGAGCTCCCGGGTCCTTTCCTCAACCCATTGTTCCAGCTGTTCGTTGAGGGCCCGTATCTCGTCCTCGGCACGTTTTCGGTCGGTGATATCATGCGAAAAAATGACAACCCGGTATACTTCTCCGGCTTCATCGAAAATGGGGTAAAAGGAGTTGTCATTCCACCTGCCTTCACGCTCATCCTCAAATCGCACCGGCCCTTTTAATGCGGCTACCTGTTGCAACTTTTCGATTCTCGAATGTGCCACATCGCCGGGCAGATAATCCCATATACTTGAACCCACCATATCCCCAATTGTACTGCTGAAACGATGGGCAAGCTCCTGGTTGGCTTCAAGTATAGTGCCGTCAATATCTATCATCAGGGCCGCATCCGTTGAGGCATTCAGCATGGCAGTGCGCATTGCATCGCTGTAGTGAAGTGCCTGCTCGGCTTCCATTGCCTGTGTGATATCCTGGGCAATCCCGGCAATCCTGTATACCTTCCCGTCGCCGTTGAGCAGGGGGTATCCACGGTCCCGTACCCAGCGGGTAGTACCGTCTGACCTGATCAGCCTGAAGGTTGAATCATATCCACGTTTTTCAACGATCTTATCGAAGTTCTCCCGTACCATTTGAATATCATCTGGATGAACATGTTTCAACCAGATATCAGGGTCCCGGTATATCTCATCAGCCGGCACACCCCATATCTTTTCAAAGGCCTTGCTGACGAAAAGTACCCGCACATCAGGCCAGGTTGACATCCAGAACACCTCGTTGATAGCCCCGGCAACCTGCGAAAGGCGAAGCTCAGACTCACTGAGGGCCTGCTCTGTTTTTTCCCTGATCCGCATGTTCACAAGCAGCATCAGGATAACCAGCCCCTGGCTTACGATTATGACGGCAATAACGGCAATCCAGTCCCAGTAACGGTAAAAAAAGGAATCGGGTCGGTTCAGTATCTCAGATCCGGCAGGAAGTAATGATGTATCTATATTGTACTTTTCCAGTTGCCGGTAATCAAAGACATACCGTGTCACACCGTATGTTTTCACAGGCAAAGTCTTCACGTCCTCCCCCTGTAATATACGCATAGCCATTTCTGCGGCTGCTTTTCCCTGCGAATAGCCATTTATAACACTGCCACCCACAACGCCGTACCCAACGTTGAACTCCAGCAGGCAATACACCGGGACGTGACTTGCCCCGGCGATCATTTTCCCAACTTTCTCGTAAGTGAAATACTTTCCGTTCTTATCTGCGAAGTAGACCCCCAGCAGCACGATGCTGTCTTCTCCCAGGTTCCTGATCATCGAAAGAAGTTCTGCCATGGATCCACTGGGAGCATATTCTATCTTTGCACCGGAAAGGATATCAGGGAGCTGATTTTTCATGGTGGTTGTCCATGCCCTGCCGGTAGTGAGATAATCGTTAACAACAAGGATATTCTTCGTATCCGGATGCAGGCGCATGGCCAGTTCAAGAGTTCCAACCGCGTCAAAATTTTCCGCAACCCCGGTATAGTTATCATACCCCCTTACCATGGAGGGCCGGTAATCATTAACCCCGCAGAATACCACGGGTGCACCGGGAAAGAGAGATTTGCCGTATTTTATCATGTAATCAAAGGCATTATTATCAGAACTGATCACCAGGGAGATGGGGATATCACTGTATTTCTCCCTGTAAAAATGATACATCTTCTGAATATATTGTTCATTGAATACCCTCTTGGTATCCATGTTTTCAATGTGAAGAATGATATTATTTTTATCAGGCTGCAAAACGTCATTTACTGCCCGTTCAATGTCCTTTACCCAGCTCATTGACTGGTTATAGGAATTGAGAAGCAGCACATGCCTGTGTTCGGGATTATCTGCGTGAGGATAAACAGGAGAGGCAGGCATTACAAAAAGAGCCATACAGGTTATGGATAATATGGTTACTGAACGTACAAAAAATGATGTAACAACGTTGTATGGCATTAAATGATATCACAGTACTATGATAATTTGAAGACGATGATATGAATGTAGCACCGTACGGAGGTTAATGCAACATTTTTTATGATTTGTTTATGTTGCAAAAAATCAGGTCTCACCCAGAAGATACGTACTTATCATGTCTTCAAGTGCATTCAACATGCGTTCCTCGTCGATATCGGTGCCGAAAATGCGTATTGAATGTATAACCTCTTCCGCAGACGCATGCAGCACACGGGCAGCTGCTGCAACATCCTGAACACGCAGATGGCCCTTTATCTCTTCCAGAAAAGAGCTGATTATACTGATGACTTTCTCGTTCTCTTCCCTGCTGATACGTGCTATATCCGGGTCAGCATACACCATGGCAATAGATTCACGGTGCAAACCCGGGGCAATGTCATGTGCCAGGAAAAGCTGCCACAGCAATTGCCGGATAAGGCTCCGCTTATCAGCAGATTCTGTAATATCCACCTGTATACTACCAAATACCGATTCAGTGATATCACGGTAATATCCCCGAAACACCTCCATGAAGACCTGTTTCTTATCATCGAAATAACTGTAAAAACTTCCCGTTGACACACCTGCCCGTGCCGCGATTTCCTTGGAGTTGGTACCGTGATATCCGTTATCGGCGAAAAGCTCTCTTGCCGCTCTGATGATACTGTTTTTTGTTTCCTTCCCCCGGTTTTGAACCGGGACCCTCGATTTGCCAACCATATCTCTTTTAACTCCATTGTTTGAGTAATTAACCACAGGTACACGCAGATGAACACAGATAAAAATAAGTGAAAAGTGAGAACTGTTTTAACAATAAAACAGGGTATGAAAGCTGTCCATAAAAAAAGTGAACTATAGTTCATATTTTTTCTTGAAAACGTGAACTAAAGTTCATATAATTACAGTACTCATAATAATGGAGGACAAGAATGGACCTGACACCCCTTATCGACTATATGGTACGTATTATACCGGGAATGGCCCTTGCGGTGCTGTTCATGTGGCTTGTACCCAAACGGGCAATGGCGGTGCGCATGTTCGGCTACATTCTCATTTTCATTCTCATAAGGGACGCCATGACCCCGCTTGGTTTCTGGAGCTTCGGTACCGGCGGCTTTTTCTGGATACGGTTTACCCCTTCTCCGCTGCTGCTTGTTTTGTTCGGTCTTACCAGCGCGGGAGTTGTGGCCATGATGCTGTTTTTTGACAGGGAGCTGGGAAAGCTGGTTACCTGGATGAAGGGTCAGAGCCTCTATGCCATTCTCACGGGACTGGCGGGTACTATCGCGGTTGTACTTCCCCTGGTCATCGTATACCGGTTCACCCCCATTGCCGGGCGTGGCGGCCACGTTGACACGGCATTGCTTATCCCCCTGCTGGTGGTGACCCTGCTGGGAAATCTCTACGAGGAGACACTTTTCAGGGGCTTTTTTCAGGGATACCTTGAGAAGGTGATGGAAATGCCGGCATTCAGGGCTGCAGTACTCTCGGGGGTGGCTTTCGCGTTCTGTCACGTGTTCCTGGCATTAACGGTAACCGACGTGGGCTATCCACTGCTTATGTTTGCCCTGTACGAGGGGATCATTGCCGGCCTGGTGAGAATGCGTGCAGGGACGATTCCGGCTGCCATAACCCATGGCGGCGCCATATTTATCCTCAGTTCGGGGCTTATGTGAGGTGTGCCATGATCACAAACACGATGCATATCCTGGATCTCGGTATCACGAAATGTTACCTTTTAAAGCTGCAGGACGGGTACCTGCTCATCGACACCGGTTACCATGGTGATTATTCCAAATTCAAAAAGAAACTGGCTGCCATCAACGTCAACATGCATAACATTGACTACCTGCTGCTCACCCATCATCACGATGATCACGCCGGTTTCGCCGCACGCCTGAAGAAGGAGACAGGCTGCAGGCTCATAGTGCAGACCAATTCGGTGGCACCCCTTGCCGAAGGAGAGTCACGTGATACCATGAAACCGGTTAACCTGCGCATCAGGCTTCTCTTTGGGATATTCTCGTTGTTTCACGGGGGATTCGAATATCCCCCTGTTCATACAGATGAAAACGATTTTATCATTGAGGGGGACAACTATTCCTTCCTTCCCTCTATAGGGATCAACGGGAAGATACTGACAACCCCGGGCCACTGCTTCGATTCCATGTCAGTAGTACTTTCAGACGGCAGTGCATTTGTTGGTGACGCGGCCATGAATTTTCTGCCGGGAACGGGGATACAGCACCGTCCTATTTACATCGAATCACTTAAACAGGTTTATGCAGGCTGGGATAAGCTGAAAAAGGCGGGGGCAACTACCATTTACCCCGCACATGGAAAACCATTTGACGCGGACAGGCTGACAGCACCTTTCAGCGTTTAACCCTGACATCTCCCAGCCTGTCAATCAGGCCTTCGTCTTCTATCCTGTTTAAAAGGGGGATAATATATTTTCGGGAAAGCCCCCCGGTGGATTCTTTTGCCTCGGGGACAGTTACAGTATCCTTTTGGTCAAACAGTGCCATTACTTTATTCTTAAGATCATTATAGACAGAATTGTGATATACAATGTTCCCATCAAGACTTACAAGAAAACCAAGTTTTACCAGCTTTTTTACTATCTCTTTTTTAGCACGGTCTTTTGTCTTGTCAAGCTCCAGGCCATCTTTGTTATTTTGCAGCACTTCATTGAGTACAACAGCCATATCTTCATCAAGCTGTTCTTCGGTAATACTCTCGCCGGTAAAGAACTTACCGTCTTTTTCCAGTATTTTTTCCGCCTCGACCACCTGTGGTAGTAATATTTTACATATTGGAATATCAACACCAGAGTAATCGCTGATCTCATTAATATTAATACCCGAATGTTTTTCAATTGCGGCTATAATGTTTTTAATAGAACTGCTGTAATATACGCTGTCTATAACATAATCATTATACACTTTAATGGTGCCGCTTTCCTGGAGTTCCAGCATAATCTTTTCAAGGGTTTTATCATTTTCACGAAACATTGAAAATATCCCCTGCGGAGATATCCAGTTCTTAACGGAGATGACAAAACTTACTAATTCATCAATGGAATACGTATTCAATAAACGGGTATTCGCCTTAACAGTCTTTTTCTGAGAATTATCAAATCCGGGAAACACTACAATACCGCCACCAATAATTCGATATCCTCCCGGGCTGGTGATGATAAACCTTCCCCCTGTAAAAAAATACCATGGCTTTTTCAATTTAATAACGGCAAGAAACTCGGATTTTTTACTGTCCTCCTGGTTCAGAAAAATACACTTACCCCTGACAATAGTAGTGCCTGCTAATATCTCAACTTCAGCATTATTTTTTATGATTTTATTTTTAAGCAGTTGGATTCGCACCAATATACTGCCTGATTCAACAAAGAAATTTTTATTATAAACTATGTGACCCCGATGCAACTCGTCAAAGGATACCCCCGCAAGGTTCAGCGCCGTTCGCTGGGAAGGATTACCTTCATGCTGCTGACTGTAGTGGCTCTCAATTCTACGGATTTTAACTTCTTTTTTAATGGGCAGAATACCGGCGGTTTCATTTTCATGGAAAATACCGTTCTTCAGGGTACCGGTTACAATGGTGCCCACCCCCCTGGGTGAAAAAACCCTGTCAATGTAGAGATATGGTTTTTCAGAATTTGCAAGCTTCGGCAGCTTTCTAAGATTAGCCGCGATTGTTTCTTTCAGAACATCAATTCCCTCACCACTTTTGGATGACACCTTAACAAGGTCTGCGTCATGATAGGGGGTATCTTCCAGTTTCTGGTTAACTTCTTCTTCGACGAACTCTATCATCTCACTGTCAGCCAGATCTATCTTGTTCAATACAACGATGATCCTTTCAACATCGAGAAGCTGAAGAACCCTGAAATGATCTTCTGTTTGTGGCATCCAGCCGTCATCCACTGCTACAACAAGCAGGGCAAGATCAAGACCCCATGCCCCGGCAACCATGTTCCGTATAAAACGTTCATGACCGGGCACATCAATAATACTCACCACCCCGAACCGTGGGAGATCGATACTGGCAAAGCCTATATCAATGGTAATATTTCTTGCCTTCTCTTCGGGAAGGCGATCACAATCAATACCGGAAAGTTGTTTAATTAGTAGTGTTTTTCCGTGATCGATATGGCCGGATGTTCCAATAATATACATTTATTTCCTGTAACCTGTCATCTGCCAGGTTTGAATGATACACTAATCGATTATTTATACTATCCCGTCAATGCGGAAGGGGCAGGAATCGAACCTGCCGCTGCAATAAATTACAGCCAACGGTTTTGAAGACCGCAGAGACCACCAGATCTCATCCGCTTCCATATTCTTTATCACATTAATTTTGAGCATTTATGTCAATAATATTCTTCTCTTCTTCCGGATTCCTGTGAATGAAAAACTGTTCTATATAACATCAATCTACGAAATTGCATGTACATTTTTTTAACCGCAGATACACGCAGATGAACACGGATAGTTAGTGAATAGTGTAATCTCGACAACTTAAAAATATTCATCAATACCCAATTGGTATCACGCGGAGGCGCGGAAACGCTGAGGAAAAGCACCAACTCCCCGCGTTCCCCGCGTCTGCTATGTAGAAACCTGTCAACCCATTTAAATATTTACA
>CAZVRB010000076.1:0-18164 GCA_964629365.1 uncultured Leptospiraceae bacterium | reverse complement strand
GCGCAAGATTGTATACAATATTCATAGTAGCGGAGATAAAAAAATGAATGAAAAATTAATAGATCGCGTGTCTAAAATATTAGAAGAATGGAATCCACTCGGTGAAAAATCTATTACCATTGAAGATCTAGATGGATATCGTACTGAAGCAATAGATATTTTATCTACATCAAAAATTGTATTTAAAGGTAATGTTGAAAAGGCTGTTAAAGAAGTATTAGAACAGGCATTTAATATAATAATTGATCCAAAGGAAGCAGCGGAAGCCGCAATGAAAATAAAATTAATACTAAAAGATTATAAATAATCGGATATCATTATGGCATTCAGTGAACTAGAACTAAAAAGATATGATAAAATAACGAAGCAATTTATTGAGAAACGTAGACCTCCCATCGATATTAGAGACCAAGTTGATTTAGGATTCAGGATAAAAGATTATACTATCGAAATATTTGAAATAAGACCTTTATGGAATAATCCAAATAAAAAAATCGAAGAATCTATTGCAAAAACAAAATATATTAATAAAACCAATACTTGGAAAGTATATTGGCAACGTGCTGATTTAAAGTGGCATAGTTATGAACCACATCCTGAAACTGATTCTCTTAATAATTTTTTAAAAATTATTGATGAGGATGAATACTCATGTTTTTGGGGATAAATTTTATTTTAAAATAAAACAAAGAACGCGCGTTTTCAGCATATAACAAAGCTTATGTGCTACGCTCCCTGGTCGGTCGCTTGGCCATGTGGTACATCGCGGCGAAAGGCAGCCGCGACGTCACATAAGCAAAACGTTATAGGCAATTATTTTGAGGAGTTAAAAGATGAAAAAAACAATACCATTATTTTGTCTCATTATCATTCTTGCTTCATGTTCAACCACTGTGAAATCAAAATCTCAAATTGTAAATTTTAAGGTTGAGATTGTTAAAATGGATACATCAGAAAATCTATTATGTAAAATTACAGGGAATACAGCAGATAGTGCTTTATGGATTAAAAGGTATTCCATTCAATATAAAGGTAGTGAGATTAAAGTATTCATTGAAAAAAGTCTGCAAACCACTGGAATTAGTGATCCATATTACATTCAATTTATTGTTCCAGAAACTGTAAAAAAGATATATCTGGGAAATGGAGAGTTAATATGGAAACGCTCAAATTGACTGCCTATAACAGCGAGTACCCGGCTTCACTTCGTTCCGCCTGGCTCCCGTTGGTCGCCAACTTCGGGTACTCGCAAACGTTATCGGTAAGATTTTGGAGAAGTAAAAGGATTGGAAAATATGACAGAAAATAAACCTCGATTATTAGACCAGGTAAGACAAATTATTCGGATTAAGCATTATAGCTTAAGAACCGAAGAATCTTACATTAATTGGATAAAAAGGTTTATATTCTTTCATAACAAAAAGCATCCTATTGAAATGCGTGAAAGAATAGAAAAGGCAATAAAAGAAGGCTTGAAAGCCCGTAGCGAATACTACAAATCAATTGAGCTACCTGACGAGCAGGAACTCGGGTCTCCGGCTAGTGAAGAACAAATTTGTCAATTAGAGAAAGATATTGGGATTGGTTTACCCAAATCATACAGATTGTTTTTGACGATACATGATGGTTGGAAAATGATCCAAGGGGATGTTGCGTTGTTATCAGTAAGCGAACAACTAAACGGAGACGCTAAAAACGCTATTGACGCCTTTAAGAAAGAATGTGAGGAGTACTCTGATGATGTTGGTATCCGCAGTCTGGTCATTGGTTTAGATGATTCTACACCAACTAAAATACTATTAGATCCCAAAAGATTGAATAATGATGGCGAATGGAGCGTAGTTGTGCATCATCATGGGGAAGAAGGAACGTATGGAAGCTTTATTGATTGGTTAGAACAGTCTGCAAAGGAATTTACGGATCTTGACGAAGACTTCGACGGAGAAATTAAATAAAACTTGTAACAAGGCGCTTCACTCTGACCGTATTCGCTCCGCGAATTCGTCAGGTGAGCTTTGCGTTAGTAAAAAAAGAGTAAAGATGAGGAAACCCAAAATCCAACCGATAACACAGGCTGTATGCCATTTTTTTAATTGATTTTACACATACTGTTGTGTAAACTAATCTTAGAGGTAAAAAGACATGGCTACTAACCTAAACATAGATAATAAATTGCTTGATGAAGTATATCAAATTGGAAAATTTAAAACTAAGCGTGAAGCTGTTAATACTGCATTAAAAGAATATATCCAAAAGCATAGGCAAAAGGATATGCTCAAATATTTAAATGCTGTAGATTTCGATTCCGATTATGATTACAAAAAAGCTAGAAAAAGATGATAAGATTACTGATAGATACTTCAGTTTGGTCTGAAGCTCTAAGACGGAAAGAAAAGTCATTAAATTCTTCTGAAACATTGGTAAGAAGAATCATTGAGAATAATGATGAAATAGTCATAATCGGGATTATACTTCAAGAAATCTTAAGTGGTATTACTAATCAAAAGCAATTCTCTGAAATTGAAAGTATACTAAGTGATTTTGCATATATCGATATAACAAAAGAAGATTATATTCACGCTGCTGAACTTCGGAATAAATGTAAGCAGAAAGGAATAACTGCTGGATCATTTGATTTTCTTATAGCAAGTGTAGCTATAAAGAATAAGTTAACCTTAGTAACTTATGATAAGGATTTTATAAATATAAGTAAATATACGGAATTAAAAATCCTTGATGAAACAGAATATTTTAACTTAAAAAACGGCGTATAACAAAGCTTAAGCGCCAGAACCCCTCCATTCCTTTCCTTATGCATAGTTGGTAACCAGCACACCGCATAACAGCACCCCCTCTTTTGGTAATCCCTGTGTCTGATAGCAAGAAAAAACTAAACGGTATTTTGACTACCCTGGATGGATTATGTCTCATTATAAATTATGAATCATGTAAACTAAAATGATATATGGTGTGTTCTTTTCCGGGAGTAAACTGCGGGTGTTCATGTAGAACTATGGAAGCTGTGAATTAGACAATCTCTAAGAGTTTTTTTCTTATTGAAATTCTGGGGGGTGTTGTTATGCTCAAGATGAGTCATGGAAACTGTTGGAATCATAGAGCTCGCGCATCCAGCGCTTAACAAAGCATAAGCCGCTGCGCTCCCCGGCAACTGCGTTGCCTGTGGTGCTCGGCCTCCGGCAAATTGACTGTAGGCCAATTTCGGTTAAGCCGGAACGTCATATGCAATAAGCCTGGATTTTTTGAGATTTATGGAGAATATATCATGGAGATTAGAATTATAAATGAAAACAAAGATGATTTTATGGATTTATTGTTATTGGGTGATGAACAAGAAAATATGATTAAAAGATATCTGTACACAGGTGATTTATTTGCATTATATGATAATGACTTAAAAACTGTTTCTGTAGTTACAAAAGAAAATGATGAGACTTGTGAAATAAAAAATTTAGCGACATATGAAAAAGACCATGGGAAAGGATATGGTACTCATATGTTAAAATTTATTATTGAAGAATTTAAAAGTAAATGTAAAAGATTGTTGTTAGGAACTGGAGATATTAGCAGTATTTTATCGTATTATAAAAAATTTGGGTTTGCATATTCACACACAATTAAGAACTTTTTTGTGGATAATTATGATCATGAAATGTTTGAAGATGGAAAACAACTGGTGGATATGATTTATTTAAAATTAGAATATAATAAATAGTAGTAGAAGAGGCTGGTATTTCACATAATCGCGAATACCCGGCATTGCTTCGCTCCGCCCAAATTGCTCCCTGCGCTTACAACTTCGGGTACACGCTTAACGTTAATCGCCATAAGTGCCAAATGGTACCTAACGCCTCTGTCCATGGCGGTGAAAGACAAAGAAGGAGTAATATTAATGAACAATGGGAATAAAAAGACCGTTCTCCTTGTAGAAGATGAAGTCATCATCGCAATGATGGAAAAAATGGAAATGGAGAAATACGGGTACATTGTTCATCATGTTACTACCGGGGAAAATGCAGTACAAACTATTCTTAAAGAGGATTTCAAAATAGATTTGATTCTCATGGACATTGACCTCGGTTCAGGCATTGACGGTACACAGGCAGCTGCAGAAATATTAAAACATAAAGATATACCAATAGTTTTCTTATCATCACATACTGAGCCAGAGGTAGTTGAGAAGACGGAAAAGATTACTTCGTATGGTTATGTTGTAAAAAATTCAGGGATTGTTGTTCTCGATACGTCAATTAAGATGGCGTTTAAATTGTTTGAAGCAAATGAAAAATTGTCGAATGAGTTGAGTGAGCGGGAACGGGCGGAAAAGAAGATTCAAGAAATGGACATTCGCATGAGAAAGCTTTTCGCAAATGTTCCGGATCTGATTTTTCAATTTACACGAAGACCGGATGGTAGCTATTACGTGCCCATCGCCTCGAAAGGTGTCAGAAATATTTTTGGCTGTTCACCAGAAGACGTTCGCGATAATTTCGAGCCTATCAGCAGGGTAATTTACCCTGAGGATGCTGACAGAGTAATCGAGGACATCGAGTATTCCGCAAAACACCTTACATATTTCACCTGCGAGTTTCGGGTGCATATACCGGGAAGGGATATTCAATGGATATTATCCCGATCGACGCCGGAGAAATTACCGGATGGTAGCGTTACCTGGTACGGTTTCAATGTGGACATTACCGAGCGTAAGCAGATAGAAATACAATTGCAAAAAGTAAAAGATGACTTGCAGACAATATCTGACAACATGCTTGATTTGGTTGCTGTAACTGATATGGAAGGAAATTATAAATTCGCTGGTTCTTCCCACACCATATTAGGCTATGAAATTGAATATCTTATAGGGAAAAATGTAATGGATTTTGTTCATCCTGATGATTTACCAGGAGTACAGGCGAAATTTGTAGATTTTGTAACTGACAAAAAATCAATAGCAGATGCTATATATAGAAATCGATGTGCCGACGGCTCATATTTATGGTTTGAATCAATTGCAACTTTAATTACAGATAATGATGGTAATCAAAAAGAAATACTCTTTAACACAAGAGACATCACCGAACGCAAGCAGGCGGAGAAAAAGCTTGCTGAGAGCGAGGCGGTAATTCGCAATAAACTCAAGGCAATTACTGAACCGGAAAGCGATTTGGGTGAATTGGATCTTGCTGACATTATTGATGTTCCGGCCGTGCAGTCCTTGATGGAGAATTTTTATAATGTCACCGGTTGCGGGGGCGCAATAGTGGATACCAATGGAAAAGTTATAGTGGGTGTCGATTTTAAAGACATTTGCGCTAAATTTCATCGTTGTCATCCCGAGACACAAAAGAACTGTATAGAGAGCGACACGATTCTTGCAAGTGGCACAACCCCCGGGACGTTCAAATCATACCAATGCAAGAACGGTATGTGGGATATGGCTGCACCTATTGTGGTGTCCGGGCGTCATATGGGCAACATCTACTTTGGTCAATTTTTCTATTCTGATGAAGAACCGGATGAGGAGCGTTTCCGTAACCAGGCCAGGCTATATGGATTTGATGAGGTAGAATATATTGCCGCCCTCAGACGGGTTCCACGCTATGACCGGGAAAAAGTTGAGAATATAATAATTTTTTATTCCAGGTTGGGAGAAATGATTTCTGCTTTGAGTTTTAGCAACGTCAGCCTGTCAAGAACACTCACCCAACGCCAGCAGATAGAAGAAGCCTTCAAACGAGAAGATATATTTCTATCTTCGGTATTGGATAACGTGAAAGAAGCAATAATTATCTGCAATGAGAATGGAGAGATAATTCGATTTAATGAAGCAGCACGTAGACTCCATAATTTGCCGGAAAAACAGATTCCGGCGGAACAATGGGCAGAATATTATGATCTCCACTCACCCGACGGGTCTACTCTCCTCGCTACAGAAGATATACCTCTTTTTCGGGCACTGAAGGGTGAGGATGTAATCAACGTTGAGATAATGGTGGCTCCTAAAGATAGCAACCACCATTATCTTCTCAGCTGTAATGGGTGCCAACTGATAGATACTGAAGGAAAAATAACCGGCGCTGTTATTACGATGTTTGATGTTACCGAGCGCAAGCAGGCGGAGGAAGAAATCAAAAAACAGCTCTCCGAAAAAGAGACCCTTCTGCGTGAAGTCCACCACCGTGTGAAAAACAATATAGCTAATATTGAAAGTCTTTTATCGCTGCAGGTTGATTCTACGGTAAATGATGAAGTAAAAACAGCATTGCAGGATGCCATCTCCCGTATTCAAAGCATGCGAGTTCTTTATGAGAAGTTATTGTTAAGCAAGGATATCCATGAGATATCGATTAAAAACTATGCGGAAAGCCTTATTGATTCGCTTGTCATGTTTTTTGATCCTGAGAAAAACATAATCATCGAAAAGCATTTTGCCAATTTTGAAGTCGATGCCAGGAAAGCGGTTTCTATCGGAATAATCATCAATGAGCTTTTGACAAATGTTTTCAAATACGCGTTCAAAAACCGTGACAGTGGGATGGTGTCTGTCTCTATTGATAAGGAAGGAAACAGGGTAACTCTCATCATTCAAGATAATGGTATTGGAATTGATGAGAGAATCGATGCAAACAAATATCCCGGCTTTGGTCTAACTATAGTTAAAATGCTGGTGGAACAATTAAAAGGAACATACAGCCTGGCAAATGACAATGGAACCAAAAGTATTATTCAATTTGAAATATAATTATGCGGACATGTGCCTCCGATCGTCTGTGGGCTTTTCCACATTTTAACCTCCTCTATCGATACGGTGAAAACGTTACAATCACTAAGCGCAAGACCCGCGGGAATGAAGTATGTAGTAAAAAATGTAGAAATTGTAAATGATGCATTACAAAAGGAGTTCGCAATATATTATTGTGAATTTGTAATTGAAAAGAACTTTGTGCAAAACGGAGTAACCTGCACCGCATAATAGAAGTTCTCCTTTTTAAGGAATGCTTCAACTATGTTGACACATAGGTCATTAGTGCCGGATAGAAAAAAAATATTGCAAAAGAACAAATAAAATTATTTATAAATCATATTTATCCTGTGGAAAATATTTCGGGAATATAAATGACAATTTTGTAAAATATTAAATTTACGCAGATCATGAGAATATTTATTGTTGCAGTTTTCTTTTTTATCATGACCATTACCTAAAAATTAAATAATGAAGATATATGAGGTTTATACATGGATTACGCAGAAACAAAATATGAGATTTTTCAACCTGATGCAAAAACGAAATTGGCTTCACATATATGGCTTCCCAAAGGCAAGCCCAGGGCGGTTCTGGTGGCAGTTCATGGTGGTATGGCCTATGCCGGAGACTGGGTAAACACCGCACTATATTTTAAAGGCAAGGGGCTTGCTACCTATGCTTTGGATTTAAGGTGGCATGGAGATTTCCCCAAGAACAATCCCGGAGAAAAAAATTTTTTCCATATAGATTCATATGATACCTATGCAAGGGATCTTGATCTGTATATAAAGGACATTAAAGAAAAAAATCCCGGAATTCCTGTTATTATTCTTTCACATTCCAACGGAGCATTGATATCGCTTTATTATGGTTTGACTATCGGGAAAAAAACGGATGTAAAAGGGGTGATTGTTTCCTCTCCATGGATTGTAAACAAGGTTAAGGTTTCTCCTGTTTTACTCGCCGCGGCAAAGATAATATCCATTTTTCATCCAAAAATGGCGGTAGCTCCAGAACCATTGACAGATGTTTTAACGCACGACAAAGAGATAACTGCCCGCCATCATGCTGATGAGGCATCAGGTGTCAGAGGAACACAAGGTTCAGCAAAACTTGCAGTTGCTTCTGCAATGGCTCAGAAATATGTAGCGGAAAACATGTCACAGTGGAATGTGGCTCCTCTTCTTGGTATTATTGCAGGTGAAGACCGTCTTGCTGATCATGAAGGCAGCGAGAGAGCTCTTAAGTCAGTAACACTGAAGCCTGTTGAAATAGTGAAATATCCTCAAAACTTTCATGAAAACTTCAATGAAGTAAACCGTAAAGAAGTATGGGATGTTTGTATGGAGTGGATTGAAAAACTGATATGAATTTATCCATTAAACAGGCGATGCTGTGATACGCAGCCACATGGACTATTTTGAGATTATACAACATTCAATTCATTATTCATTGCATTTTCTTTTTCCTTTTGTAATTGCATATTTGCTTTTTAGAGAAAAATGGAAAACAGCAGGAATAATAATGGTCTCAACTATTATAATTGACCTGGACCATCTTTTAGCTAACCCGGTATTTGATCCTCATCGCTGCAGTATTGGTTTTCATCCTTTGCATACTCCATGGGCTTTAATCGTTTATTTTTTGATGTTATTCATACCCTCTTTAAAATGGAGGGCAATTGCGCTTGGATGTATTTTGCATTTGGGTACAGATACAATTGATTGTATTATGTCTGGGACATGGTAATAATATATTCTTAATTCAAACAAATGATGGTACAACAGCTGATATCTGCAATGATTTCCCTCTTCAATTTTCAATGCTGCAGAAGATTAAAAAGGAGGCACAATTGTCTCAAGTAATAAATGAATATATAACTGTTCCACTTGAAGAAACGGTTGATAGCGTTCTGCTAAATGGCCATATTCTTATAGCGGAACACACCGGAGTGAGTGAAACATTTTTTGAAAAGATATTTCCAAAAGAAACCCATTACGAAAAAAAAGAAGAGTCATTATATAGCGAGCATATCAATAAATATCAAATAAAAGAAATTCTAAAGTCAGATACATTTAAAGTTGGTGAAATGTTCTGGACCTGGGAAGAACCCGCTTACTCTTTATCTGACATTAAAAAGTATCATGAATCAAATTTCCTGCCATCACCAATAATTTTACAATATGAACCCAATTATCCTGCGGACGATGGGAAAAAGATTCTTTTTATTGATATAACAGATAAAAAAAACGAAATACATTCTGAAATATATATAATAATTGCTCATGAGGGCATTGAAGCCAAAGACGAAATAGTAAGAATTCTAAAAAGAAAAGATTGGAAATGGTGGCATTTTTGGAAGTGGCCATGTTGGAAAAGGAGATAAATGTATTGGTTGTGGAGTCTGTTCAGCAGGCTGTCAAAAAAATGCCCTGAAGCTGGTGCGTCAAAGAGAAAGAATACCTTTTACCACATCCGGGAGAATGATTAAAGCAATAGATTCTGAGAACTCATAATAGTTATTAATAAACTATTGAATAATTGAAAGAATATAATAATCAATGAAAAAGGGAAATCATTTGTCTTTCGAATGTAACTCAACCTCTTTCTTAAGGGCACTAATGACATTCTTGAATGATGTAATAAGGGAATTGGTATATTTTCGCATATATACAACACCTGTGATTACAATTATAACAAGAACGAGTACTCCATGAAATAGACCAGGAGATATAGCATAGCCATATATCACCATGACGGCAAGAACAGCCAGTGCTGACGACAAGAAGAATGCAGTATATCCTCCTTTAATTCTATCACCAATCTGATACTTCTTATTCCTGGTTTCACTGTTAAAATATATTCGATCAAAAACAATAAAAAGAGCAATCATGGCCAAAACCAGAGCATATCCGAACAGTATTCTTGTAAAAGATGAATCATCGGGAATTATCTTATGGGTGAATGAATTATATGATTTAAGGAGTTGCTCCTGTTGCGGATGCTCTCCCAGCCATTCAACCGCCCCAGTTTCAAGATTATATATGGCGCCAATTACTTTCAGCTTTTCCTTTTCCACCCGTTCCCGGGAAACGGCGCTTTTTTTGAATAAATCATCAATGGATTGCCACACATTGTTTTCAATAGATGCTTTAAGCAGATCATCTGAAAATTCATGCCCATGTTCTGCACGGGCTTTTTCGACAGGTGCAGCTATATTAGCTACTAGCTCCGGGATGTTCCCGTGGACCTCCGCATTCTTGACTACTGCGGTAACAGCACCGCATCCGGTATGACCGAGGACAACAAAGACCGGCGTACCAAGATGGTCTACTCCATATTCAATTGACCCGGCTTCATCAGTATTGACTACATTGCCTGCAACACGAATGACAAAGATATCGCCAATACCCATATCAAAAACATGTTCCAGGGGTATTCGTGAATCAGAGCAAGTGATGATTGTAGCAAAGGGATGTTGACCATTTTCAACGGTCTCGGTTCTTCTGTCGTTATCGAGACGGGGATTGTGAAAATTTCCTGCCTGATATCGGGCATTCCCCTTTTTGAGAAAATCAATCGCGGCATCAGGTGTTACACTGGAATCAGTACCAGATGCAAAAACTGATGTGAAAAAAAATATTATTGAAAATGAAAGTACAATTTTTTTTATCAGCATGAGATTCTCCCTGTGCATCTCATTGTCAGTCTTCTTATTTCCAGCCCCGGGGATTTTTATAGAATTTCTTTTCCCAGTCGGTCATAATTTTAAGCATTTTTTTGCCTACCTGGGGATAACTTTCTATAAGGTTATAGTTCTCTCCCTTATCGGTCTTGAGATTATAAAGCATGGGGAATGAACCCATGACGGGAATGGTCCTCTCTTTGCCTGAAGAATCTTTTCCCGTGTAAGTCTGAGCCTTTTTAGTAATCAGGCCTGAGAGGGTTCGCTTCGGATTGTCTATGGCAATCGGGTGCACGTAGTGATTCATGTAGCGGAAATACTTATAGTCACCGGCCCGTACACCTTCGAGGTCATTTTCATGAAAGAAGAAAAGCGCATCATGAGGGGTCTTTTTGCTGTTCCCTTTAAGGAGGCCGGTGATGTCCTTTCCATCGATAATCCTGTCCTTCGGGAGAATCAATCCCGCAAGAGATAGAAACGTAGGAAAAAAGTCAATATTCATTGACGGCTCCCGGCAGATGCTTCCCGCCGGGATCTTTCCCGGATACCGGGCAATCATCGGCACATTAAAGCCCCCCTCGTAGCTCTGGCCCTTACGGCCCCGGTTGCTTCCCGGTGATCCATTGAACCAGGGGCCATTATCACTGGTAAAGATAACCAGTGTATTCTTATCTATTCCCTGTTTCTTCAGGGTTTTCATGATCTCTCCCACGCTCCAGTCTACTTCCTGGATGACATCACCGTGTGGCCCCGCCTTTGACGAGCCCTTGAATCGCTTCGAGGCGAAGCAGGGCTGATGGGGATCCTTATGGGCAAGGTAAAGGAAAAATGGGGACTTGCTGTTTTCAGTGATGAAGTTCACGGCCTCTTTCGTGAAGATTCCCGTATACTTTTCCTGGTCCAGTTCGATGTCGGGTGTAATCTCTTCCTGGTTTCGCCAAAAGGCGGATGGCCAGTCATCATTGGACCCATTAAAACCGGTAAAAAAATCGAAGCCATGGCGATGGGGATGATACTGCGGCTGCTTGGTAAAGTCGCCCAGGTGCCACTTGCCGATAGCCCCGGTTTTGTATCCTGCAAGCTTTAGCGCTTCTGCTATTGTTATTTCTGAAGGAGGAAGACCATCATTGAGGCTCTCACCATGGGGGAGATCAAGGGCTCCGAGTTTGGCCATCATGGTGCCGAAGACCCGGCTTACACTCCGCATCGGGTTATCATTCTTCGGCCAGATAGGAAAGGTTACCCCTGTGCGGTGGGGATAGCGTCCCGTCAGGAGTCCAGCACGCGAGGGGGAACAGAGGGCATTGCATGAATAAAAATCCGTAAAGTGAACACCCTCCCTGGCAAGCCTGTCAATATTTGGTGTCTTTATGGCCTTGCTGCCATAACAGCCGAGGTCACCATAACCCATGTCATCACAGAGTATGAGCACAACATTTGGTTTTTCACCGATAAAGCCTTTCTTCTTTCCTATAACATCAGAAACGGATATATTATCACGTGCTTTGTCATTATAAATATCTGTATCGATATTGCGTTCAATGCCGTCATCCATTGACTCTGAACATGCTGTAAGTAGATATGATGCACTGGTTGTTGCTGCCGCAGCCAGGGCTGTTTTTCTTAATGCTTCCCGTCGGGTACATTTTCCACTCATTGTATGCCCCCTTAATGAATATTTGTTTCAGGCTTTGGCTTACATTGTATTTACAGTATGAACATATATGCCATTTGTCCAGCAAATTTTCACCAGTACTATTCTATCCTTATTTAGAATCAAGGGTGGGAACAATGCAATTTACATATGCAGTGAAAGATTTTATCCCACGAGTTACTAACAAGTCGAGGTGTACGTTGTGTATAACTACTTATAATTTGAAAACATCGAGGATGATTTGCTCCAAGATGGTTTTATTATTGTAAAATATGAATCAGGTTGTATACTCTTTTCTTTAAGTATAGCTGTTTTAATATGGAGTACCAATGAGTTACAAAACTGAAAATATTAAATTCGTCCAACACTTATATTCATTGTTTTCTAAACAAGATATCGATTCAATCCTCAACCTTCTTAGTCCTGAAGTAGAATGGGGTGAACCGGCAAATCCATATAACCCTGCCGGGGGGATATGTTATGGACAAGGATTTTACAATCACTGACCTTCCTGGCATGCAGCAGTTTTTAACCAAAGAATATTCCCCGGTTTTGAAGAAGGAAGAGATAACACAGCTTCAGCCTTGCGTATTCTCTGTCCCAGCGAGAAGGTTCGATCCATTATCTCCAATATATTCCAGTGCAATCTTATCGATGTTCATGGCAGACTTTTTAAAAATATCAACCAGTATATCCATTGGTGTGTGCATCTCATGTTCAAACCATTTATTTAAGACCATGTACACTCCCCCGGCAAGGTAATACACCAGGAATTGCTGCTTTTCATCCAGCTGCGTGAGATTTTGGGCCTTCATGTGAAACTGTGAAAAAAAAGCAGATAATTTTTCGAGAACCTGAAATGCAAGTCCTGATTTTTGCAGGGCCTTAAACAGTGCTTCGTTACGCTGCCATTCATATACCAGCTGCTTTACTTCAAAATCAAAGTAGGGGTCGTTCTTTGTCTCCAGGTTTTTCTGGACCTTCTTAAAGTATTCATCAAGAATCTCGTCCATCTTATATAAGAGAATATCATCCATGCTGTCGTAGTTCCGGTAAAAGGTCTGTCTGGCGATGTCAGCCTTTTCAGTGAGCTCGGTAATGCTTATTTCAGAATATTCCTTTTCTTCGATCAGCTCCAGTAAGGTTTCAAGGAGCCACGCCCTGGTTCGCTTTGCTCGCTTATCCTGTTTCATTTTGTGCACCATTATCTGTGTTTTTGTAGCGTAAATTCGGAAGCAGTGTCATCACGCCCGGGAATAATAAAAAATATATTGTTGCTTTTGTCAATTAAGATACAATTGTCAATTAAGTAATATATGTAGCATATTTGTCTCATGTCCATTATTTCACAGGTGTACTAATAATGGAAGACAAAAATTAAAAACTTACGTTAAAGGAGTAAAAAAATGTCCAGTTCTCTATTGTCCGTTGATAACGTTGAAAAATTGATGTACATGAAAGCGAAGGTTACAAGCCTTGTGGATTATGGGCCAACAGCATTTGGGCTTCGTTTTGATGTGGGGTTTGAAGGCCAGTTAAGCGGAGAAACCATTAATGGTAAAATGCAGGGGGTCGACTATTTCCTGATGCGTCCGGATGGGGTTGGGCATATTGATGTCCGTGCAGCCATTCATACGGATGATGGGGCGAAAATAGCCGTTTCCATCGCCGGGTTTATGACTGGTGCTGAAATCAAGGATTCACATGTAAGTTTTGAAACTTCTGATGAACGGTACCAGTGGCTCTGTAATGCCGTTGTGTTTGGTCAAGGTCAGAATATGCCGGTTGAAGGCGGTGGACTGCCTGAAGAATTTGAAGTGATGTATTACGTGGTTCGCTAAAACGACAGGCCTTTTTGCAGGTGATTTGAAAAAGGAGCGATAAGGAGAAAACGATGAAAAACACAGCTAAGCCCTTTGAACATAATAATCAATGGTATGGCTCAGAACCGGATATCCCCCGGTCGGCCATAAGTGAAACAATTGAAACCGAGATACTCATCTGTGGTGCGGGAAACGCGGGTATGGCGGCAGCTATTACGGCCGGCAGCCGGGGAGCAAAGACCATTGTTATAGAGAAAGACAAGAAGATGGGATTGATCAAGCCGTACATGGGTGCGATTGATACCAGGGCACAAAAAGCGGTTGGCGATAAAGCAAAGATCGACAAGGAAGAGATCATCGATGAACTGGTAAATTACGGAACCAGGTACACCGATGAGAAGAAGATCTATGGCGATTACAAGCGTTCAAAGTTTCAGGGAAGAAATAAAGTTGATGAAAAACTGGTACGGCTCTGGGCGGACGAAAGCGGCCCAACCTTTGATTTCCTGGCTGACGAACTGTCGGAATACGGAATCAAGCACGTGGCTGAATATGATATAGGACATGGTCACCATGGTCCATTCAAGGCCTTTCCCGTACATACAAAATTACTGGTACCTTTCCGTAAGGGGGGACCTTTTGCCATAGCCCATGCCGGTGTATACGTGTTAGAGAAATTCTTTGTAAAGAAGGTGAAAAGCTATGGGGTCAAGTTGATGTTTAACACGGGCCTTGTGAAAGTCATAAAAGACGGGAACAGGGTGGTTGGAGCCATTGCCAGGAAGAAGAATGGTACATATATCAGGATCAACGCAAGCAGGGGCGTACTGATATCTACCGGCGGCTATGCGGCAGATGAAGAACTGGTTGCCCAACTCAATCCTGAAGCTGTAGCCGTGTCAACAATCAGGTATGAACAAAAAGAAAACAGGGGTGATGGCATAAAAGCAGGAGTGTGGGCTGGAGGAGAAAAGGATGAATACCCGTCGGCCATGGTGTTTGACCGGGGACCCACGAAGCCCGGCGGACGATCAGGTGTTCCTATCAAAACCGGGAGTACTTTTGATTCACTTTTCTTTGGGAGTCAGCCCTACATGAAGGTGAATATGCATGGGAAACGTTTTAACAGTGAATCTGTCCCCTATGATATTATTCTTCATCCTCTGCAGGACCAGAAGAACGGTGTGTACTGCATCATCTGGGACGCCAATTACTGGAAACACGCGAAGAGTTTTCACACTATTGGCTGTTCAAGACTCATACCAAGCAAAAGTAAACCCAAAACCTACGAGGGAATGCGGTTTCTGCCCAATTATGGCTTATTGATCCTGATGAGATTAAAGGGAATGTTAAAGAAATCAAGGTCAATTGAAGGCCTGGCAAAGAAACTCAAGTTACCCCCGGAAGAACTGAAAGCCACGGTTGAGCGTTATAACAGGATGGCAAAACGTGGTGAGGACGAAGATTTCGGTAAAGACCCTCATACGCTGCTGCCCCTGGTAAAGCCTCCTTATTATGGGATTACGAATGCAGGGTGGCTCTTGACCACGATGGACGGACTGCGTATCAACGAAAACACGCAGGTGCTGGATAAAAAGGGAAATGCCATTGAGGGACTGTACGCGGCAGGAGATGTTGCAGGCGGCTTCTTCGCGGACAACCTGTACCCGGAACTGGTTGTAGGTGTTGCTGTTGGTAAAACGATGACGTTTGCAAGGCATGCGGTACTTCACATGACAGGTTCCATCTAGTATTATATTCAGTTCCATTTAATTCGTATTATCAAGAAGCACCGGAATAATTCCCGGTGCTTCTTGACGCGAATTGTTTACCATTATCTTTCTGCTTTCATTAAAAGTCCTACGGCATCAACTTTTTTGCTTCCCGGGTTTGAATAACGGAAAATCATTCCTTTATTTTTGCGACTCAGTTCAACTTTACCCCTATTCAGGCATTTGTCATGGCCGTATGTGAGGATCTCCCTGAAATAGGCTTTTTTGCCGTGGTTTCCTATATATACCAGTTCGCCGCCGCATTGCAATGATGGATAGGCAGTGCGGTATATGCCTTTCAATGCGTTAGCGGTGACAACTACTTCCCATGTCTGCCCGGTATCAAACTGTTTTCCCATCCCTTTCCATATTCCATTTATCCATGAAGGGGCGCCGCGGCTGTAAATTGGCACCGTCATCATTACAAGAAATATGGTTATTACAATGCTTCGATTCACCGTAACATGTTTTGTACGTAATCGTTTCATACATTCCTCCGGTTCATTTAACCTCATTCCAGGTTTTACATTGTATGAGGATAATTAAAAAAAAGAAATAGATGATTTTTTTGATATTTATCAACACTGATATTATTTTACAAATTCTTCACAGGTATCTGACGGGATATATACACCCGCAGCCTGTTGATACACCAGCGACGCTCCCAGGTGGCCGGTATAGGATAGAACAGCAGATCCTGATACCATAACCATCACGATGATGACCTGGATAGCAACTATTTTCAATTTAGGAATGAAACGCCAGAGAATATCAAGAAAAGATGCCACCGTGAACAGTGTTGATAGAAGATAGGCCATGTTTTCATGGGTTTCCAGTACAACAGGGTCACAGAGATCTCGAACCACCACGGCATCTGCCAGGCTGCCCGTATACACAGCCAGCCAGGCTGCCATTGTACCCGCATACAATAGTAAACTCCCACCAAGATCCCAGGTTTCCCGTTTATCTATTATAAAAAGAAGCTTAAAAGCTGTGGAAACAAGTAGCAATACGATTGGAAAATGCACAATTAACGGGTGCCAGGTTTCCGTTCTTAAAAGATCCGGAAGCTGAGGCATGAGTTATTCCAGGATATTTACCGCTGTTGGATCCAGGCGATTACCGGTTCGTTTTACCGTGACGTTAACTTTTTGACCGGCGGCTAATTCGCTGAATTCCGCGGGCGTATCATTTTTTGTGAGTTCAGTTTCATCGGTAAAGTACAATTCAATGAGCTTTCCTTCTTCGAGGTTGACGTATATCTCGCGTTTATCGGCTTCAACTTTTTTGATGGTCCCGGTATATTCTCCTGATTCAACCACATCAGTTTTGCTGCCACAGCCTGCTACAAACGCTACTGCAAGAATAACGGTTAATACAACAAGTATTTTTTTTGACATGATTTTTCTCCTTCTTACGTGATGTGTTACAATAATCGTAAGCCTGTTTTTCCGTTGAGTCAAACAAAAATGTTCAGGGAGCAGTTCAAAAAGTGGTTGTATTCTTGAACATTGATCTGAGATATAAATGATTTCCAAAAAGGAATAAAACACATGAAAGAACTGGTACTCATTGGTAACGGGAAACTGGCAGACGCCATTTATGATGGATTTCACAACTATTCAGATATCCCCGTAAAAAAATACGTAGAAGAACTGGAAGTTGGTAAGGACACCATTTTCGTGCACGTGGGCTCGGGGCGGCAATATTATGAAACCCTGGAGCTGGCATTGAAACACGGCGCCTCGTATATACAGGCTGCCACTGAAAAAAACATACAACTTGAACCGCCACCAGGTACCGGCATTATATACATACATGCCCCCAACCTGGACATCAATATCATCAAGCTGTTTTACCTGCTGAGATCCGCAAAGGGGCTTTTTAAAGATGAACCTGTAACCATTATTGAAAGCCACCAAAAGGAAAAGAAATCACAGCCGGGGACAGCGTTGAAATTCTGCGATTATTTACAGGTGCCACGTGAAAACATCGTGAGCATTCGTGACCCTGAGTATCAGAAGAAACTGCATATTACCAACCTGGATCATCATGCCTTTCACCGGATCCAGATCGGGAAGGAACATTCCAGCATAACCATTGAGACAAAGATAGAAGGGGCAACCAGCTACGTGGAAGGCCTTGCCCGCATAGTGCAAAGCCTTCCGAAGCTTGATAACGGCAATTACGAGATAGATGACCTGGTCGCATACTTATAATCTAATTGAGGGTCATTTCCCGCCGGGATCCAGTATAAGCACCTTCTCCAGTTCTTTCCCCGATGTAAAGTGCAGGGGCACCTGCCCGCCGTCTGCCCAGAGCTCCGCCAGGTCGTCGTAGTAAGGGCTCATGTACACACCGGACTGCCCCGGTGGGCTGATAATGGTGGTATTATCCGGGTTGGCAAAGTCTACGGTGATCCTGATCACCCCGCCGGAGTCCATCTTGAAGGGTTCTGCCAGTGACC
>CAZVRB010000075.1:8780-18171 GCA_964629365.1 uncultured Leptospiraceae bacterium | reverse complement strand
CTGGGCCCACAAGGATTCGAACCTTGGACCTACTGATTATGAGTCAGCCGCTCTAACCAACTGAGCTATGGGCCCTTCGATTGGAGACAAATTAATAATAAACCAAACCTGATGTCAAGGAAATATCCGTAATTATGTCATTTTTTGAAATGCAATTACAGGTATGCTTCATTTTTCTTCATACTCTACAAAGAATATCACAAAGTGGCGAAGACACAGAGAATTTTAACTGAAAATCATTAAAATTCCATGATCACCGGTACTCCAGGGTGGCCACGTAGGGGCTGAAGGATTTATTCTTTCCGTAATAATATTGTTTTTCATTTATTTCAATGGCATCGTTGTATGCTTCAACCACGCCAACAACGTGCACAATGGCACCAACCACGAAGAGAAGACCTGATATGATAAGGCGGGACTTCCGCTCAGTATTTGAATCAGTCTGCACTATGCCAAGATACAGGTAGTACGCGGCAAAGCTGTAGCCGGCACCTGTTAACAGGCAGAAACCTACTGCTTTGAGATCTTGCCGAAGGTATACGTGTCCCCCCCCTGGAACGATAAGGGAAAGCATGCATGCCAGGCGCGGGTCTCGTTTCTGGGTAGTCGGCTCGCTGTCACGGCGTTCGGGAGCTTTTCTGCTTAACTCATCCTGGTATATGGGAACATCACGTCCCTTGCGTTTACCAGCCTGTTCTTCAACTGTCAGCCCCCATACTCCAGGCATAAATGAGAGTTGAATGGCAAGAGTGGCGATCAGGCAAAACGAGATAGCTTGTAGTAATTTCATTATAAGACCCCGATAAAGATGATTTTGAAGATTATATTGCTTTCATGTGTCAAATCAAGAACTTTTCTCGGATACGGTTAAATAACTGATCCTGTTTCGTCCCTGCTGTTTTGACATATATAACGCCCTGTCTGCCCTTTCCACAAATGTCCTGTTATCATGATCAGTTTTTGGGTTAAATTGCGTTATGCCGAGTGACACGGTAACACCCAGTTGCTTGCCGTCATATTCAACTTTTGACTGGTCTACACCGGAACGAATTCGCTCTGCCACTTTCATGGATTCGTTGATATCAGTGTGCGGTAGTATAACCGCGAACTCTTCACCACCGTAGCGTGCCGCGATATCACTCTGCCGTACTGATATGCTGATAAGCTCCGCAACATTCTGCAAAACAAGGTCTCCACATGTGTGTCCATACGTATCATTAAATTCTTTGAAATGATCAATGTCTATCATGATCAGCGATAAAGCCAGGTGATTTCTGACAGCCCTTTCCCGCTCTTCCATCAGCACTGCCTGAAAGTAATGGTGAATCTTCAGTTTTGTCATCATGTCGGTGGTTGCCATTTCATACAGAAAAGCGTTTTGTATTGCGATACCCGCAAGTGAGGCGATGTTCAGAAGGTACTCTTTTTCAGATTCAGAAAATTTCTTTTCACTTATTCTTTCACTCAAGACGATGATTCCATTCAGCTTGCCTTTTCCCTTGAGCGGCACGATGAGTGCGGGATCTACCACTTTCATCGTTTCAAGCGATTCATCTGAACCAAGGGCATCTGTCATTTCGGTAAGAGTATAGCACCTGAAATGTGTATCCAGGAACTGTATCATTTCTGAATCTGAATGGATTACATATTCTCTTGTATGATCCAGTTCGAATCCCTTGTAGTCTCTGTGCAATATGAATTCGTAGCTATCGATCCCTTTTTGAATGAATATACCGGCCTTCAATAACTGCATCTGACCCATGCATGTGAGCAGAATGGAGTCAATGAGTATATTATAATCAAGAGTGGAGTTAAGCCCTTTGCTGATTTCTATGAGCTGTTTGAGATCATATATCTTTCTTTCATACTGCTCGATCTCCACGGGCAGTTTGATCTCAACATCCATTTCTTCGTAATCTTTCATTTACTTGCTACCTGCACAAATTAGTTTATTGAAATAATTCAAGTGCCGCGTGCAGATCAATTCTCCCATCATATATTGCTTTTCCTACAATACATCCCTTGAGCCCGGGCCTGGATATTTCACCTAACCTGGTAAGATCTTCAATTGATGAGACACCACCAGAGGCAATAAGCGAAATGCCTTCAACCTCGGCAAGAATATGTTCAAGAGACGAGTAATTAGGACCCGTTAACATGCCATCAGTTGAAATATCGGTAAATATTATCTCAGTTATTCCCTTTTTTTGCAATTCTTTTATAAAGTCTACCGCGTGTACGGTGGATACTTTCTTCCAGCCATGTGTGGCCACCATTGAATCTTTCGCGTCTATCCCCACTATAATAGATTCACGATACCGTGACACAAGATGACTGAATTCGTCTTCCAGGACAACGGTGCCGAGTATTACCCTCTTGATTCCGGATTCAATATATTTTTCTAATGACTTTGCGTTCCTGATTCCCCCGCCTATCTCTATTGGGATGGAAATGTTTGCCGCGATCTCAAGTACCGTATCCTGATTTACCGGGTGCCCTTCGAACGCACCGTCAAGATCCACAACATGGATAAGCCTGGCACCGGCACTTTCGAAATGCCGTGCCATGGCTACGGGATCATCTGAATATATTGTTTCCCTGTCAGGATCTCCCTGTATGAGCCTCACACACTTCCCGTTCTTTATATCAATGGCAGGGATTATCAGCATACCAACCTCACAAAATTTTCAATTATCTTTAAGCCCATTTTATGACTCTTCTCTGGATGGAATTGCGTGGCAACACAATTCCCCTTTCCCACTATACAGGGAAAGGTTACACCATACTCAGCTTCCCCGATTATCCATGAATCATCTTCAATTTCAGGGTAGTATGTATGTATAAAATAAAAATAGCTGTTAGAGGGAACCCCTTCCAGAAATGGTGACTCTTTTCTGAATTTCACCTGGTTCCATCCCATGTGGGGCACCTTGAGGTCAGAGTGGGGAAACCTGATAACACTGCCCGGTATCAACCCGAGGCCTTCATGTTCACCGAACTCCACGCTCCTGGAAAAGAGCAACTGGTACCCCAGGCAGATCCCAAGAAAGAAACCTCCCCCCCGGATAAATGAAAGCAGTGGATCGACCCATCCCATATCCCGCAGGTGCTGCATTGCCATACCAAACGCCCCGTCTCCCGGCATGATCAGTGCCCTTGATCCTTCAATTATTGCAGGATCTGATGAGACCTGGACCTGGCTGGTATATTTTTCCACGGATTTTACCACTGACCTGAGATTCCCCATTCCATAGTCAATTACTGAAATCATTACAGAACACCTTTGGTTGAAGGGATCTCTTCACTGCCCACACTGTCAATACTATACGCCCGGTACAGAGCAATACCGAGGGACTTGTATATGGATTCATGTATATGATGCCGGTTACTGCCCTCAAGAAGCCTCACATGAAGTGTTAATTCCGCGTTCAGGGCAAATGAACGTAGAAATTCAAGGGTCAATTCTTCACTGTAGGTATGTATGTATCCCTGCAGGTCAATCCCGGAATACTGGAAAAACCCCCGCCCCGAAAGGTCAACCGCACACATTGACAGCGCCTCGTCCATGGGAACCACAGCTTCCCCGAAACGTGTTATTCCCTTCCTGTCCCCGATTGCTTTTCTGAAAGCTTTTCCCATGCAGATACCGGTATCCTCCACGGAATGATGATCATCAACCTGTATGTCTCCGTCACAGGCAAGCACCATGCTCATTTTGCCGTGCCTGGTCATTGATGAGAGCATGTGATCGAAGAAAGGTACCCCTGATTGGATCTGTGATCCCTGAACACTATCAAGTGTCAACGCGAGGGATATGTCCGTTTCAGCTGTTTTTCTTTCAATTTTCGCTTTTCTTTCCATTTTTTCTGCCATTATCTTAAAATTCATAGCCCAGGCTGAAAACAACTCTCCTGTCGCCAAAGGATGTATAATACCATGGCCAGGCATAGTCAAGTTTTAAAATTACAATCGGATAAATGGTCATCCTGAAACCGAAACCGACGTCAGCCTTGAAATCACTGAATTCTCCTGTTTCTTCGTCCCTGAACTGGTACTGCGTATCCCATGCTGATCCCATATCCGTAAAAAGCACGCCACCTATATTTCCCAGCCTGAAAAAAAGCGGCCATCCAAACTTGATTCCTTCTATAAAAGTAAACCTGAACTCCCCGTTAAAAATAAACATATTCTCCCCGCCATATTCGAGGAAGGGATGTCCACGCAGCGTGCTGTATCCGCCGATATAATATTTGAAGAATTCGCTGTCCCTGCCATATATTTTTCCGCCAGCCCCGCGAAAAGCGAAGACGTATTTTTTAGACAGGAAAAAGTACCGCCTGATATCACAATCAACACTCGAAAAGTTGAAGTCCTGACCGGTGAGGTCGGCAGCATGACTGTACTTCACCATCCCCCTCCATCCTCTCAGTGGTACCATGTATCCCCACAGCACATTATCATAATGAAGCGCGAAGGAGGCCTGGTTCAGGTTGGCATATACGTCAGGCCTTTCATCGTAGAGGCTGTATACTCTCTCATACCTGCTTGAAGACAGCCTTGTGGTGAACCTGAAATATTTCGTAAAAGGATAACTCGCAATACCGTACACACCGTAGTGGTCAAGATACAATGTTGACCAGTAAGCGTTATGCAATACATCGTTTAAATTTTCAAGCGTAAAAATCCCGTAAGGATTTCGCTGCCTGAACACACCAAACCCATAGTCAATCCTGTGTTTAAGAAACCAGTACTGCATGTCAAGATTTACATTGCCGTCACTGTCATAACGCAGGTAATCGGCACTCACCACCAGCCTGTTCTCACCCATGTAATCGCTGATACTCATTTGCGCGAAACCGGCAAACCCGTACCCGACGGTACCGCCCAGTCCGAATATTAGCCAGTCGGGGGTAAAACGGACGCGGTATTCATCAAACTCCCCCCCTGACAACGGGAAATACGGGTCAGGATATTCTACCTCCATGTACTCTGTCACCCGCTCTCCTGTTTTCTCCAGTGGTACAAGCGTATCCTTAATGAATATATCATACCCGCCGTTCTGATAGGCAACAAAGGCAGCCTTGTCTCCCCCGGGAAACCAGCTGGGATAGAATAATCCACTTACCACGTTGCTGAGCTGTTCTTCCCTGCCGGCCTCGATGTCATACCTGTACAGGTTGTATATACCTGTTCTGTTTGATACATACAACAGGTTCTTTCCATCCGTGGAAATACTAACCTGTATGTTTTTTTCTTTATCATCAACCAGGATATCTCTTTTCCCGGTTTCCAGGTTCATTCTCATAATACGGTAATTATTGCTCTCTTTGTCACCCTCTCCGTTCCAGTTGCATGAATAATACACGAACCTGCCGTCATGTGACAGGCGGGGATATCTCTCGGCAAAGTGGTCATCTGTAATCCGCCTGAGCTGCCTTGATTCTATCTCGTAAAGATATACATCATACCGTGTATTGGTCTGCCCTGTAAATGTTATGAATTTCCCATCAGAAGAAAATGACGGATCAAGAACTGCCCTGAAAGGCAGCTTTATATCCCTCGAAACGGAGCCGTCATCAGCGTGAATTATGAAAATCACATCCCGTCCATATGACTGGGCAACGAATACCAGGTATTTCCCGTCACGTGACCATGTTAACTGGTTGGACATCAGGTGCATGCCCTGGTACTTCGAGCTCTTGTTTCCGGTAACGATATTACGTATCTTTTTTCTTTTCCCCTTCTTGTCAAGATACAGGATTGAAATGCTTGAATAGATGTCCCTGTTGTTTATGTAGGCTATTTTTTTTCCGTCAGGTGATACTGCCGGACTGATATTGAAGGCCGATCTTGTCTTCTTATGAAATGTAACCTGCCGTCCCTCTTCTTCATCGAAGTTACGTCCTTGCAGAACCGGGTAATACCTTTTCTTGAAAAAACGATGGAATTCCTGATCCAGTTCTTCAAGTTTTTTTCCAGTGATACCTTTCATCGCCTCGTTGAAATTTCCCGTATCACGTATATCCCGTAACAGCTGTCCTATTTGTCCTTCACCATAGGTTTTCTCGAAAAAATAGAAAAAAGCCTGTCCCTCCTTGTAAATGAAATACATACCGGGAACCCTGAGGCGTGTAAGATCCATCAGGGTTATGTACATGTCATTCAGCAGCAGGTCACGCATCACCATGTCCGCTGTTTCATCGTAACCGATTGACAGGTATTCACTCATCCCCTCCATGATCCACAGGGGTACCCCTCCCCCTGAAAAAACAGAACGTACCGCACCGGAGGTATCGTTCAACAATATATCGTACTGGAAAGCGTGGACAAGCTCATGAACCAGCACATGACGAAACTCGTAGTATGAGCCGGTAAAGGGTACCACCACCCTGCTCTTAAAAGCCTCGGTGAATCCACCAGTACCTTCTCCTATCACCTGCTGCAGGATGTTATTCTCCTGGAAATCGATATGTGAAGGAAAAATTATAATGGGTACCGGGTCATGCAGCTGATGCCGCAGGGCATTGGCTATCCTGGTATATCCCTGCTCGGCGTATTTCGTGGTTGCGTATGCCAGGTATTCCATTCCCTTCGGATAATGGATATCAAAATGTACAGTATGAAGAACACGCCATTTAAACTGTTCGCGATTCACCTTGTTCTTGCCAAATGCCAGTAATTCATTGGGCATATCCCATAAAAAAATACCACAGGCGGCAATACAAAGCAGCAGCATGGATGTTAGAAAGGTTTTTCTCAACAGAAGTATTCCTCTGGGTAATATACGCGTTACATTTAAAACAGTATTTATTGGATCACACAAGTAAAATTTTCTTGCAGGTACGTGGACACTGCACTATAGTGAGTAGTGCCTGCGGTGTACGTGACGGATATGTTGTATTTTTGACCCAATACTACAGAGCTTGGAATCCCGAATCTGTGTGTTGAGGTCATGCTTCCGTCAGGAAGAAGGCTGATGCACGCATGAGGGAATCCACCTATACCGAGGCGGCTCAAAAATTCATATCTGCACGGCACGCGCGGGTATTTTTATACACAAGGATTTCATATGGAAATCATAACAGTCTGGGGTGTCAAGTGGCGTATTGCTCCCGTCTGGGAGGTGCTGCTGGGAATAGTGATAATAGGCCTCATCATCGCTTTTTTCGGACTTCTTCGTTATTACCAGACTTTAAAAAAGAAAAAGGCCAGCGCCTACCAGCTTTTTTTATTTAAAACAAAACAAAAAGGACTTACCAATTTTCAATCAAAAATTCTGCACAGCATGGCCGACATGTTGAACCTGCCCAGGCCGGAGCAGATATTCAATAATCCTGGGCTGTTTGAATCAGCTATTGGTAATTTCATGCCATACCTGATGAATTCAGAAGAGACTAAAGATTCACTTGAATCAATTTGCCACGACCTGATCATCACCTACGAGAAGGTGTATCATGCAGCACAGTTTAAAGAACCACTTGCAGACCTTCATTCCCTTGAACTTGATACTCTACTGTATTTTAAAACCGAAGAAGACAATGTGGCCATCGGAAAAGTTGACACTATAACAACCGATTCTATTAATATTGTATTTTTCAGAAAACCGAAAGACATAATGACAAGATTCATGGACAGGGACATCGATGTCTATTTCTGGCGAAGCGGTGATGCCGAGTATTCGTTTACATCTCATGTGAACAATATAGAGGGAAATATTATCAATATACCGATTCCGGAGACGTTCAACCGGGGTAAGGAAGTGCGCCACCCTTATGTTGAGGTAATCATCCCCTGTGTTATTTCGGAAATAACAGATACCGATTCGAAAGCGGGCACAGGTAAAGAACAACCTGGAGAAATCAACGGCACGCTTAACCGTTTGAATGAATACGAAGCAGTGGTACGGATTAACCAGGAGCTCGATTATAATATAGAATATTCTTTAAAATTTAAAATGTCGGATTTCAAGATTGATATTGTATGCCAGTTGCTTTCAGATCGTACCATCGCCGAGGAAGAAATATATTACGTAACCTTCAAACTCTTACGAATGTCAGAGCCCGCCCGAAACATTATCAAGCAGTATATCTCAGAACACCTGTAATGGGGCTGAACTGAACGAAAGTGTTCTTATTACAAAAAAAATGGCTCATCCCGGTATTCCGGAATGAGCCATCGTTTGTTCCTATTGGTTTCTATTCGTTACCCGCAAGTCTCTTGTAGGTATTGTATCGCCATTTAGCATGTTCTTCTGCTGATTTGAAGAGCTCATCAGCGGTATCAGGAAACTCACGTTTAAGCGCCGTATAGCGAACCTCTCCCATGAGGAAATTCTGGAACTCATCCCAGTTTGGCTCCTTTGAATCCAGTATAAAGGGATTCTTTCCTTCTTCTTCAAGAAGGGGGTTATACCGGTATGTCTGCCAGTAACCGCACTCAACCGCTTTCTTTTCTTCGGCCTGTGTTTTGCCCATTCCTGACCGTATACCATGGTTGATACATGGAGAATACGCGATAATCAATGACGGTCCTGGATATGCCTCTGCTTCGGTAAGTGCCTTCATGTACTGATTCTGGCTTGCTCCCATTGAAACCTGAGCAACATATACATATCCGTATGACATTGCCATCATGCCGAGGTCTTTCTTCCGGATTTTTTTACCTGAGGCGGCAAACTTGGCAGTTGCTGCTGTTGGAGTTGCCTTGGAAGACTGTCCGCCTGTGTTTGAATATACCTCTGTGTCCATGACAAGAAGGTTTACATCTTCACCCGACGCGATAACATGGTCAACACCGCCGTATCCGATATCATATGCCCAGCCGTCACCACCAAATATCCATACAGACTTTTTGATGAGATATTGTTTCAATTCAAGTACCTTTTTCGCATTACCTGAACCGTCTTTTTCAAGAAGTGGCAGCAATTCCTGTGTAGCGGCACGTGAGCCGTCGGCGTCCTCCCTGTTGTTAAGCCATGTGTCGATTGCAGATTTCAGGGCATCACTGTTAGTTTGGGTTTTCAGCTCTTCAAGCAACTGCACTATCCATGTTTTCATCTGGAAGGTACCAAGATGCATACCATATCCATACTCTGCGGCATCCTCGAAGAGAGAACTGGCCCATGCCGGACCGCAACCATCAGGATTGGTACAATATGGCGTGGCCGGTGCTGAACCACCATAGATTGAGGAACACCCTGTGGCATTGGCAATCATCATACGGTCACCATACAGCTGCGTAATCAGCTTTATATACGGTGTTTCACCACAGCCCGCACACGCTCCATGAAACTCGAAGAGAGGCTGGCAGAACTGGCTGCCTTTTACCGTAGTTTTTTTCACCAGGTTGTCCTTGTAGCTGACATTCTCCACGAAGTAATCCCATATGGGGG
>CAZVRB010000075.1:0-8680 GCA_964629365.1 uncultured Leptospiraceae bacterium | reverse complement strand
TAGGCGCACTGGTTACACTGTATACAGTTATCCGGCTGCCACTCCGGGGTGTTGATGGCAATGCCGCGTTTTTCGTAAGCGGTTGTTCCCGGAGGGAAGGACCCATCAGCCCAGTCTACGAAAGCACTGACTGGAAGATCATCACCCTTCTGCAGGTTCATTGGTTCAGCAATTTTCTTCACAAAATCAGGGATATTACGTTCGTCTTTCGCTTCCTTAACCTGTATACTTTTCCATTCATCGGGAACTTTTACTTCATGCACATTTTTAGCACCCTCTTCTACTGCTGCAACATTCTTCTTAACGATTTCTTCGCCTTTTCTTCCATATGTTTCATCAATAGCATCCTTCATCTTCTTCTCTGCCATATCATATGGTATAACATTTGAAAGCTTGAAGAATGCCGCCTGCATAATGGTGTTTGTTCTACCAGGAAGACCAATTTGATCGGCAATTTCGGTTCCATTTATAATGTAAAACCTGATATCATTATCAGCCAGGTAACGCTTTATGTGATCGGGTAGTTTCTGTTTTGTTTCTTCTTCATCCCATATTGAGTTGAGCAGGAATGTGCCCCCCTTCTTCAATCCCGAAAGCATGTCGTACTTTTCAAGGTAGGCCGGCACATGACATGCCACAAAATCAGGATTGTTGACAAGATAGGTTGACCTGATTGGCTGCTCGCCAAACCTCAGGTGAGACACGGTAATACCACCTGATTTTTTTGAGTCGTAGGCAAAATATGCCTGGGCAAACAGGTCTGTATTGTCACCGATTATCTTGATTGAATTCTTGTTGGCACCAACGGTTCCATCTGAACCCAGCCCGTAAAACTTGCCCTCAAAAGTACCCTTTGCCGATACGTTGATTTCTTCCTCTACCGGAAGTGATGCAAAGGTAACATCGTCAACAATACCCACTGTGAAGGCGTCTTTTGGCTCTGGCAGTTTCAGGTTGTTAAACACTGCAACGATCTGTCCAGGGGTGGTGTCCTTGGAACTGAGACCATATCTCCCGCCAACAATAAGTGGGGCATTTTCTTTCTTGTAGAAAATAGATCGTACATCAAGGTATAGCGGTTCGCCAACTGCGCCCGGTTCTTTTGTCCTGTCAAGAACGGAAATTCTTTTCACCGTTTTGGGAAGAACCTTTAAGAAATATTTTTCGGAGAAAGGCCTGTAGAGATGGCAGGTGACAAGCCCTACTTTTTCACCTTTATCAACAAGGTAATCAATTGTTTCTTTTATGGTATCTGTTACAGAACCCATTGCCATAATAATATTTTCAGCATCTTCAGCACCGTAATAGGTAAAGGGATGGTACTCCCTGCCGGTAATCTTTGTGATTTCCTTCATGTACTCTTCAACTATATCAGGTATAGCATCATAATAGGAGTTAATTACCTCCCTGGCCTGAAAATATATATCAGGATTCTGCGCCGTTCCCCTTGTAACCGGATGTTCGGGATTCAGGGCGTTGTCACGAAATTCCTGCACCTTATCATAGTCTACCAGCTTCGCAAGCTCATCCGACTCGATTGCCTCGATCTTCTGTATCTCGTGAGAAGTACGAAAACCATCAAAAAAATGGAGAAATGGAATTTTACTCTTAATTGCTGAAAGATGCGCGATAGCAGCAAGATCCATTACTTCCTGAACACCACCACTGGCAAGCAACGCAAAACCAGTCTGCCGTGTGGCGTATACGTCCTGATGATCGCCAAATATTGATAATGCCTGTGCTGATAATGAACGGGCGCTTACATGGAACACGCCGGGAAGAAGCTCGGCCGCAACCTTATACATGTTGGGGATCATGAGCAGAAGTCCCTGCGAAGCAGTATAGGTTGAAGTAAGTGCTCCCGCCTGCAGCGAACCGTGTAATGCCGCTGCCGCACCGGCCTCGGACTGCATTTCAACAACCCGAACTATTTCGCCAAATATATTCTTCCTCTCATGTGATGACCATTCATCAATATGCTCAGCCATTGGAGATGATGGTGTGATAGGATATATAGCTGCAACTTCAGTGAATGCGTATGAAACATACGCTGCTGCCATGTTCCCATCCATTGATTTCATTACTTTCTTAGACTGTCCAACCGCCATATACGAACTCCTTTCTTAATTTAGTATCCATCTTTAATAAACTAAACAAAACCTTTTATTTTGTTTAAATTAAGGTGTAAGGTATTATAGTATTATAGCAGAATCAACTAAAATACCCAAAATAACCCTTAATATTTAAGCAAATTTGAAGAGCGGAAAAGTGAATGAATAAGCGACAGGTAACATCTCATAAGAACTATTGTTATATATACATGATAAGAAATACCCCGTTTCATTTCAATGATTTTTTAGTATTTTCTAAATTAAATGGAAACACAGAGACACAGAGTTACAGAGATTATTTTCAGGGTTTCCGATCATTACAAAGATTTTCTAAATCTCTGTTTCTCTGTACCTCTGTGTTTCCATCAAAAGAAAATGCTTTGACTTGACGGGATATAATGCCAATAATATACACATGAACGGTGATATACCCACATACAGGGCGGATGAAAGAGAGCTCTTACAGTACAGGGAATTCTGGGAAGAGAATTTACAAAAGATACAAGAGATAAGCAAAATTTTAGAGAAACAGCTGTACCGGCTTGAAGAAAAACATACCGGTTTCGAAGACGCGTATGAAAGCCTGATCAGCAAGATCAACCTTCTCCTTTCGATTTACTCTCATTATGATTCCATTGAGGGCATCGATTATTTATTGAAACTTAAATCAATGCTTGAACAATACAAAAGACGGTCACTTGATACAATTGATTTTTCCGCCCTGTACCACATTCATGCGAAAGTAATCGAATTTCGCGAAAGAAGTTTCGACAGGTTCCCCGAACTCATCCATACAAAAAAGGCACGAACAGGTGTACGACCTGCCAGTGATAAAGAATATCAACTTCCCTTTCGATGGATCACCTTCTCTCGAAACCGTTCATGGTTTATCCATCCATTCAGCTCATACTCCGTGCACCAGGTTACCGACATGGAATATGCCCAGCAAAAGACTTCGCATTATTTTTCCGTAACAGTTCAAGGGAAAACAATAGAAGCGATTGATCTGTTTTCAGGTGACAGCGGGCTGCCGACAAGCGGGATTATTCTGATCATACAATCCGGGGACATTGAAAAGGCTTATTTCGCTGACAGCATCGGCAAAAAGATACTGGCAAGAAAAGACGTAATCGGCAACTCCCTGAGGCCTTCACGACATCCTGAATTCTCTCCGGGGTGGGTTCGGCTTTTCGGCAAAAATCATATTTACATCAATACAGGAAGTCATCGTCCTTTCCGAGAAAATACAATGACTTAATTTCTTCCACAGGCACTTTCCCTTCCCGAACAATTCTCAATTTTTCTTTGCTTACATTGATGATAGTAGGTACAGGATGCCGTTTACACAATTCTTCTATAATGAGTATTAAATCAACCCTGTCCCGGTAGGCATTAATTATCTCATCTTTCTTATAGTATATTTTTCTTGGTTTTCGAAAGGCACTTGAATATATTAACGGGCTATCCATGTATTCAAGCAGGAGGGACAATAGTTTATTTTTTGGGATCCGTACCGCAATTTCTTCCTGTTTCGTGTAATCATTTTTTCTTGGAAGTATTACGGTAACTTCTCCGGGCCAGAGCCGGTGAAGAAAATCGAACTGGAACTTGTCAATCCTGGCAATTTCATCAAGATTTCTATAATTAGAAATAAGCCTGACAAATCTTTTATTGGGCTTTCCGATAAGCTTTGAAATCTTTTTCTCCATTTCAGGAGTGGCCATGCCAACAATGCCATAAATATTATCAACCGGCATAACAACCATTCCACCATCCCTGAGAATGGATGCAGCTTTTTCGATAATGCTTTCTTCTATTGATCCGTCTTTTTTTAATTTTTTCAGTACAATTATTTCATGTTCTTTCAAGGGCATTTCTACAGCGCGCTTCATCACAATCAACCTTGTTATGTAATAATCTGCAGGTAACCTGTCCCGCAACATTGTCTTCAAATATTCTATAATGAGCGAACTGTAAATGCAAACATTTTAGGGAACTTGTATTTTTTATCCCACCCACACCTTTATTAAAGGTTTCGTATTGTTCAATAGGATATTTTTGATTCATAGATTTTTCGTAGTTCTTTTTTCTCAGGTAATAATAATGGGCATGGGCAGATGACATTTTTCTATGAAGTACAATATCATTATTAATAAACTCTGATATCTTTGAGATATATCCCATGTTTTCAAGCTCGTGTATCTCTTCATTCAGATAGGGACAGGTAAGCCATATTGGATTGGCAATTGCGGTATATTGTACCGAGTCTTTATCATTATCACTTGTCAATGCGGGATTCAGAAGAACGATTCGCGGAAAACCAAACTCGCATTTTTCCACTACTCTTTCAGCGTAAATCTTCGTTGTTTTTAACTGCCATTTGAGAACAGTGATGTCACGTTTGCTGAGTTCAGAACTGGCTATCTTCATATGACCTGTTTTCATTCACCTGTATTCACTTCTTTTCTCACGAACATATACATAAGAACCACCAGTGAGGACAAAACTAACCAAAAGATACGAAGATATTCAATTTTTACACCATACACTTCACTGTCCTGCCTGTCTGTTATTTCTTCAGGTACGGACACCCCTTGTACAAACAGTACATCTTCGCCGGGTTTTATAAAGCCTGCCCTCTGTGCTTCTTCCCTGATAAATTCTCCCTGCCGGTGACGATTGAGTAATTCCTCCAGGTTTTTATTTTCACGCTGGAGGAATTGTATTCCCGACATTAATTCTTTTCTTTCTGATTCAAGGCGCATTCTCTCCAACACCCCGCTTTCACTAAAAACAAAGCAGTAAATGCCAAAGAGAATGAATAGAAGGACAAAAAGAGAAAATTTGCTCTTATGATTTAGCAATGTTGTAAAAAACCTCTATGCCGTTGAATTTACCCGCGACTCCCAGTTCTTCTTCAATTCTCAGAAGCTGGTTATACTTTGCCATCCTGTCTGTTCTTGAAGCTGAACCGGTCTTGATCTGGCCGGTATTCATTGCCACGACCAGGTCAGCAATGGTTGAGTCTTCAGTTTCACCGGAACGGTGTGATACAACCGCGGTATACCCCGCACGCTTTGCCATCTCAATGGCCTCAATAGTTTCTGTAATAGTACCAATCTGGTTCAACTTGATAAGGATAGAGTTTGCAATGCCCTGCTTGATACCTTTCTCAAGACGCTGCGTGTTGGTAACGAAGAGGTCATCTCCCATGAGTTGTATTTTATTACCGATTTTATCAGACTGGATTTTCCAGCCAGCCCAGTCATCCTCTGACATGCCGTCTTCGATGCTGATGATGGGATACTTATTGATCCATTCAACGTACATGTCCACCAGCTCTTCGGATGTCTTTTCAGGTTTTGACTCTGCTCCAAGCACGTACTTGCCGTTCTTGTAGAACTCGCTGGCAGCAGCATCTATTGCAAGAAAGATATCTTCTCCCGGCTTGTACCCGGCCTTCTCGATAGCCTCGATGATCACGTCGAATGCTTCCGCGTTTGACTTCAGGTTGGGCGCGAATCCGCCTTCATCACCAACTGCGGTATTGTAGCCTTTACCGGAAAGCACTTTCTTCAGAGAATGGAATGTCTCCACGCCCATTCTCAAGGCTTCTTTAAAAGTCGCGGCACCCACGGGTACGATCATGAACTCCTGTATATCAACGTTATTATCTGCATGCTCGCCACCATTGAGTATGTTCATCATTGGAACCGGCAGTTCACATGCCCCCACGCCACCAAGGTACTGGTAAAGTGGCATACCGAAGGTTTCAGCCACCGCACGGGCACACGCGCCGGAAACACCCAGGATGGCATTTGCACCCAGCTTCTGCTTGTTGGGGGTTCCGTCGAGATCTATCAGCAACTGGTCTATTTCAATCTGGTTCATCGCGTCCATTTCAAGGAGGCTTCCAGCGATAATTTCATTTACATTCTGAACAGCTGTCAAAACACCTTTACCATTATAACGTTTGCTGTCTCCGTCACGAAGCTCAACTGCCTCATGTTCACCGGTTGACGCGCCGGAGGGTACCGCGAACCTTCCAACTATACCGGAAGTAAGCTGCACTTCCACCTCAATTGTGGGATTTCCACGGGAATCAAGAATTTCCCTGGCATGTACATCTGTGATAATTGTCATATCGTGCTCCTTAATTCTATATTTAGAAATATATATTTGGTTGGCAAATCATAATAACAGCAAAACCGGGTACACCGGTTAATTTACTATACTAATATACAATCCGCGATTGCAAGTATTATTTCGATCACCACAGAGTCGCCGAGATACAGAGAAGTTTATAAATATTTTCGCTCTGTGACTTCGAGTCTCCGTTGTTACTATTTTTTCCTGGAAAACATATCAAAACACGAATAATTATATTACACTTTAAATTGTTTCCTATATTTTTTGAAATAACAAAGATATCTTTATCAATATTTCTTTACAAATGGATGTGGTTCTGGTTCTCTTATCTTACCAGTTCTGTAAAGATTACCGCAAAATGGAAGAAATGGAAAAGAAAAGCAAACTACAGGAACGCTACGAGCTTATACGCAAGGGTGAGCATACCGAGCAGTCGAACAAGAGAAGACGTTCTTCCCGGATTTTTCTTATTGTCGATATAGTGCTTATTATTATAATACTTTTGTATATCACCAGGCCCGATTCGGAGACGCTGTATAAAAGCACATCACTTAATGTAGGGAATGCAGCGTACCGGTTTTCCCTGTTGCGGGAAGACGTGAAAAGTGACCTGATCGCCACTATCTCGGTTAACGCTCTACAAAAAACAACCATACGCCAGGGTCCCCCCCTGGGAATTATACAAATATTTCACCAGGACACCCTGTGGTACGAGGGAGACATCGGCGAGGAAGTGCGAACCCTTGTACTTGAGAAAGGACAGAACAGGGCATTTACCCACCAGGTATCCGGCCGGTACCTGCAGTCATATGCCCTTAAGTATCCATCCGCGGTAATAACTGAAAGTGAAAGATTGTTCTCACCGAAAAAAAGCTTTGTACCCTTAAAAGCAGTATTTTCACTCAACACTGACGAAAAGATATCATCATCCATCGACTTTACCCTGGAGGTAGAATAGACAATGACAGAACGACCATCGTGGGACGACTACTTCATGACAATTGCCGAGGACGTGGCAACCCGTGCCACCTGTATTCGCAGAAAAGTCGGGGCTGTACTGGTTAAGGATAAGCGCATCCTCTCCACGGGGTACAATGGTGTTCCAACCGGCATTACCCACTGCACACCTGAAACATGCCTGCGTACAATTTACAATGTTCCCTCGGGTGAACGACACGAATTATGCCGGGGACTGCACGCTGAACAAAATGCTATTATCCAGGCAGCGTATCACGGGGTATCCATAAAGGACGCCATACTATACGTTACCCATCAGCCATGTTCAATATGCACCAAGATGCTGATAAACAGTGGTATCAGGAAATTTATATTCAAGCACCCCTACAAGGATACCCTTGCGATGGATATGATGGAAGAAGCGGGAGTGATAACGGTTGTATACCGCAGCGAGGATTCCCTTTCTTAGCTGCTCTTTCCCGGCTTTTCCAGTTCAATTTGTATCACCCGGTGCAACAGGTGCTCCGGCGGCATACCTGCGGGAAGTTTCTTACCATTTATGATGAGATTGGGGGTGGCATTGATTTCCATTGAGAGTGCCTCATCTATCTCATTCTCCAGCTGTTCAATTGTTGACTGTCTTTTCATATCACCTGACACTTCATCCCAGGATAAACCAGCATTTTCACTTGCGGACTGAATAGCCTTCATATCCACCAGCCCCTCATGGTGTAACAGTCGGTCTGTTAGCGGTATGTAACCGGTTTTGCCGTACCGGCTTATTACCGCCCTGGCCGCCTCACAGGAATTTCCCGGTGCGTTACGGGACATGGAAGGGTTGCACCTGCCATCCAGCGGGAAGTGTTTCAGGTAGAGCACCACCTGCCCGGGATATTTTTCGGTGAGGTTTTCAATCATCAGTATGGTGCGGTGACACACCCCGCAGTTAAAATCAAAATACGCAACAACTTCTACCGGCGCGTTTTTAAATCCCGCGTACACGGGAATCCGTGATGTATCAACATTTACTGTGGGAAAAGAACTGTACTCACTCAGCAGCCTTGCTTCTGCCTGCTGCCGCACCAGCATGTTGGTGATCTCTTTTTGTGTTTCAAGTGAATCATTGACCGCCACGATGGTAACAAGCACCAGAAGAAGATTAACAGCAATTATTGACGAACGCCTGAAAGTAGTGACAGCTTTCCATAATGGTATAAACAGTAAATCCCGTGTTTCTTCCAGCGAGGTAGTTGTTGTCCCGGCGTCATCTTTTTTTTCAGTTGTGATCCACCACAGTGAGGTCAACAGGATGCTCACGTTAATTATCCAGAGTATAGCGCACAGGGTGCAGAAGGTATTCAAAAGCACCGCAGAGATCACCGCCAGGGGGATGCTCACCAGCACTGACAATAGTCCACCAAGAAACAGTACCGGTTTGAGGTTTTGCGCATAATCATCTTCCA
>CAZVRB010000074.1:9164-18620 GCA_964629365.1 uncultured Leptospiraceae bacterium | reverse complement strand
TTTCTGAATTAATTGAAAGCGGTTACGGTTTATAATGGAGGTAATAACCATGGACATAGAAATACGACATGAAACAAAAGATGATCACAGGGAAACCGAAACGCTGACCAGGGATGCATTCTGGGACCTGTATAAACCCGGTTGTGATGAACACCTGCTGCTTCACAAGATACGGGACCTTCAGGTATTTGTGAGCGAACTGAACTATGTTGCGGTTACCGGTGGCACAATAATCGGCAATATCGTTTTTTCTAAAGCCAGTGTGGTTAATGATAACGGTAATGAATTTGAGGTATTGACAATGGGTCCGGTGAGTGTTCTGCCACAGTACCAGGGAAAGGGGATTGGCTCCCGCCTGATAAACCACGCACTTGATCACGCAGGAAAGATGGGGTTTGCAGCCGTGCTGATCTTCGGCAATTCTGAATATTACAGCAGGTTTGGTTTTGTGAACGCTGAGAAATATAATATCCAAACTTCGGAAGGTGATAATTTTGATGCCTTTATGGCACTTGAACTGTTTGAGAACAGCCTGCAGGGTATTGAGGGAAAATTCTATATTGACCCGGTTTTCTTTACCGATGAAAAGGAACTGAAAGAATTTGAAAAACAGTTCCCCTTCAGGGAGAAACATGTAAACGATACCCAGTTACAGTGATACGGGAACATGACCCTGGATAAAGGAATTATATTCGCATTGCTCAGTCTTTTCTTCGCGGGGATCAATGACGTGGTATTTAAAAAGTATGCGGGGAAAATACGTTCAAGGGGCATGTACGTGTGCGGCATGGGAGTTGTATGGACAGCCTCCCAGTTTATATATATGCATGCAGCTTCAATGCAGTTTTCACTGGATCATACCACCCTGGTATATGGGGCCATTGCGGGGCTGCTGCTCACGTTAGCCAATATACTGCTCATTGAAAGCCTGGCGCATATACATGTGAGCCTGGGGTCAACGGTGTACAGGCTTAATACCATCGGGGTGGTGGTGCTGGCCGTTATATTATTGAATGAGCCCCCGGGAGCCTGCAAGCTAACAGGTATTGCCATCGGCATAGTGTCCGTGCTGCTGCTGTATGATAGCAGTAGGGTTGATTCTGAGCGTAATATCTATACCGCGTTTTTCATGATGGCGGTCATGGCTTCACTTTTCAGGGCACTGTACGGTATTGTCTCAAAAATGGGACTTGTATCAGGGGCAGACCTGGGCAGCATGCTTCTTGTAATTGCCTTCAGCTGGATAGTGGGGGGGAGTGCATACGCCCTGCTTCGTGAAAGGACGGTGAGGGTCACGAAAAAAACATGGGTGTATTCCGCGGTGTCCGGGGTACTGGTATTTCTTATCGCCAGTTTTCTCATGCTGGCCCTGAATTACGGGGAAGCCAGTATTGTCATCCCCGTTGCCAACATGAGCTTTGTGCTGGCACTGCTGGTTTCAGTTTTGCTGAAAATGGAAACGCTGACATTGAAGAAAGCGGTATCTATTCTCCTGGCGGCAGTTTCAATAATACTGTTGGCGAAGGTGTAATATTACCTGGTATTTAATAAGATATCTTACACCCCGGGCTCCAGTGTGTTGTTGCACCAGTACAATGGTTAAAAAGCACGGACAGCACGAATCCGTGTAGTGCTGTTACTTTTTTATTTTACGTGACCGGGGATTACGGTTGTAGTTATTGACAGCCCTGTCCAGGTACTTCCAGAATTTGGCGTCGAGTTCTCGATGCGGTCCAAGAACAACATACAGGGTTCCCAGGGGGAATAAGATCATAAGAGGACACCATCGGAATTTTCGACTTCTGTACTCGTGGGCCAGTTTCGCGTTCTTGTGGCTTACCTTGTACTTCTCAAGTTCTTCCATCAGGTCTACTGCATTGATTTGCCTGCCCCTTTGATAGTATTTATACTTGGGTACTTCTCTTATCTCGTCAAACTTTTCTTTCTTTATTCGTACGCCGGGGGTAAAACTGGCGGCAGAAACTGTCGATACAGAAAAAATTACTATCACGAGAATTGAAAGTACTCTTTTCATTATGGTGAAAACTGATGGCAGATGTCTCATGAGAAGCCTCCTTCAAAAGTACCACTGGTGTTTTTTCAGTTTAAGAAATACATATCCTGAAATTTAATAACATTTTCCCTGGATTTTGTCATCGTGGTAAACTCGTAGTTTTGGTAAAAAAAACGTGGAGTTGAAATTTTGCTTTCGGGTGCTTTTTACGCCCTACGGGTCGGCCGGGGAGGAAAAAAGATCACCGCAGTAATTGATGAGTTCAATGCGCCTGTTGACGCCCAGCTTGTTGAAGATGTTTGTGATATGTGTTTCCACAGTTCGAAGGGTAATATCCAGGGAGGCGGCGATGTCCCTGTTGGAGTTCCCTGCAAGGACCAGCTGTATTAACTGGTATTCCCTGTCGGTGATATTGCTCTTTTCCAGCAGGGAAAACTGCTCACGCATCTTACGGGCGGTAATTAAAAATCCCACGGTATCACCAAACCGGTCTTTAAAAATGGACAGGGCTGCTTCAACCAGGCCGGTCTTCCCTTCCGAAACACGAAGGTTAAGGGTGATGCCCCAGGGTGTTGTATCTTCAATGGAATCCAGTAGCCGATGAACAAGATCGTGCTCAACAAAAATTTCTTCCAGGAAATAGCTGTCCTGCCGGGTTTCCAGTTTTTCACGCAATGCCCGGTTTATCCTGAAGACCCGTTTGTTTCCATCAGTTATGATTACCATTTCATGAAGGGAATCCAGTACATCATGTAAAAGAAATTTCTCGTACACGCCGAGAAAACGGTACCTGACCATGGCATACCAGATCAGGGTGATCCAGAAGATGCTGTATATGGGTGCCTGCCCGTAGGTAAGGTAATCGAAGAAGATGGGAGCCAGGAAGGGTTCAATGTTGTAGCTTGCTATGGTAAGAATTATTGCAATAAATATTAACCGGCTCTGTTTTCGAATTCGTATGCTGCCGGTATTTTTTATGTGAATATAGAGCAATACCAGTGAAACAATATAATATCCCAGGTAGTTGGCCATTAGCAGGTATAAGGAGAGGTTCTTGTAATCGGGAATTAACACCCAGTATTCACCCAAACGGTAAATGTGCGAAAAAACAATATGATCGCTCAGGCTGACATATAAAAAGTAAAAGGATGGCAGGTATAAGAGATATAACCAGTTAGTTCTGAAAAAACCCGTGTACCTGAGTGTAAAATGCAGTATAAAGGCATGCAGGAAAATGTAGCCGGGGGAGCAAACCTTTAACCAGAAATAGCCATCTTCGGCTGTCTGGGCGGAATAGCCAAACGCGCCGCCGAAAAGCCACAGGGAAATACTGAGGCATATCAAAAGAAAAAGCCAGTTGTTTACCGACTTGTGATCCCTCAATAGAATAAAAAGACCCTCAACCATGGTTAAGGCCAGTGCCATGACTGCAATGAAAGATAGTATGTTCACAAAATCTATAAGTTCACTACTTTTGCGGGTAGATGTCAATTTATAATTTACAAAAAGTACATTAGCTGAAAGAGATAGATAAATCAATTAATAGGACAGGGACAACCAATGACTGAAATACTCCCCATACCCTTCAACGGCCTGTGCGGCAACTGTTACCTGCTGAAGAATGGTGATAACTACGTGCTTGTGGATACGGCCCTGCGGTCGAAAAGACGCAGGCTTGAAGAGAAACTGGATGAGCATGGCTGCACGCCTGGAAAGCTGAAGCTTATTGTGCTTACCCATGGAGATTTTGACCATTCGGGGAATGCCCATTATTTACGTTCAAAGTATGATTGTCCCATTGGGATGCACCCCGCGGATGAAATTATCACGGAAAAAGGGAACATGTTTCTCAACAAGAACAAGCAGAATAAAGTGCTGGATCTGTTGACACGGAAGTTCATGAATATTGATACGTTTACACCTGATGTCTATCTTGAGGATAATGCTGATCTGAATGATTATGGAATTGATGCGAAAATAATTCATCTTCCGGGGCATTCGGCTGGTTCTATTGGTGTGCTGACCGCAAAGCATCAATTGATCTGCGGTGACCTGTTTGAGAACAGAAGAAAACCGGGTCTATACTTTCCCGACGATAAGGATGGTGTCGCCCGCAGCATTGAAAAACTACGGCACCAAAATATACTGGAAATATACCCCGGTCATGGTAAGAAGTTTCTGTTTTCAGAATTAAAAGATATATTTAATAATTAAATTCATCTCTTATTCAATAACATCAAGTTTTTTCCCCGAAATTTTATAAAACAACATCATGATTAGTAGTAGTAATGCAATTACAATCATGGAAGTGAAGAATATCCACTTGCCCATACTGAATAAATACCCTGCTGGTGCAATTAAACCAAACTTCGCAGGATATACCTGGTTCATAATGAAGAACAGCAGGTTTTCACCGTAATCAAAAATGGCTGTAATTATGGGTATAAGATATATGTTATTGAACACTTTTGATGAAGAGAGGCGTTTAGAAATACCTGTAATTAACAGGGCAAAAAAGATACAGTACACCAGTGGATAGAAAAGATCAACCAGTTGAATATAATTATAGTAAGACCTTGCCGCGGGCCCGAATTGAGTATAAAGCTCATATATATTTGTTGAGGAAAAGACAACTGTAATATCCGGTATGTCAATTCCGCCGCTTAATTCTTTAAATCGTGGAGTGAGAACTCTGAAAAGTGAAAAATTAATGATGAATAAAAAGAATGTAAGGAGAATATTTTTTAATGTAGAATGTTTTCGGAATAGATTTTGTATACTGTTCATGGTATCTCTCCTGATTTATTATGTTTGAGCATAGCAAAGCAGCATCTAAATGTAGTTGCTGATGCTATGGGCCGTAAATAAAAAAACGATAACAAAAAAAGAAATATGCGACTTTTTATGAAATCCGTACTCCCTGGTTTTTAAGGTGTTTCTGTACAGAGTTAATATTTATATTCCTGGTTGATCGCCTCTCCTTTACAGACGTGGCCGCGGCAACACCGGCACCCTGACCCGTCACCATGCAGCAGACCATCTGACGAGTGGCAGCATGGGATATCCTGTCGCCTGCCACGCAGCGTCCCGCCACCAGCAGGTTTTCCACTTTCTGTGGTAATATGATGCCGTAGGGAACCTGAAAATACCTGCCGGTTGTTGGGATGTAAAGCTGTCCGTACCCATCGATAAATTCCGGGCATACCCCGATAGAGTCGTCAAAGCGGGCCTGGTTCTTCACGTCCTTCTCGGTGATGTTGTAGGCCCCTTTTATCTTGCGGGATTCCCGGGCACCCAGCGAGGTGCTGAAGTTACGGAGCTTCGCATCGGCAAAACCGGGCTGGAATTCACGCAGTGCCTGCATTGAGAGCAGTGAACGCCTGCGTCCCTCTATCTCGGCCCTGGTGAGGTCAAGCACGTTTGTGGGGTCAATCCCGTGCATGTGCACCGCGTCCATGGAGAGTATGTCCCCGTCCTCGGTAAGGCCGCTCCACCAGCCCACGATGTCCCAGTCCTTTTCAAGGATACCCGCCTTCTTGCCTTTTTCGAAGGGGGTGGCCATCACGGTGCTGGCCATCTCGTCTTCCTTCCCGGAGGTCTGCAGTCCGTAGTCTTTCATTTTCTTCGTGTTGGTCAGGCTGTCAAACATGAAGGGCCAGTAACCGATGTTGGTGCAGCTGAAGTTAGTGGTCACTTCCATGAGCTTGTCTTTGGGGCTCTTTCGAAAGGGGGCCCCGGCATGACTGGCGATATCGGCATCACCGGTGGCGTCGATCACCCGCTTAGCCAGTATGGCCTGTCTTCCTGACTTGCTCTCGGTGATAACCCCCTTAATACGGTTCCCTTCCATAATTGCACCAACGGCAAGGCAGTGCAGGACGGGCACGGCGCCCGATTCTATCAGCATGGCATCGGCTACATGCTTGAACAACTCGCTATCAAGCATCTCGTAGGTGGGCTCCCCGTCAACGATAAGACCCTCGTCTTCCAGTATGCCGGTGACAAAGGGGATCTTACGCATGGCCTTGAAGGGATCGATACTGGCACCCATAGACTTTGCCTTCGTTTCGAATTCCCGGCACATGCCCCCCGCGTCAATGGTGTCCTTGTAGCGGTACCATGACGTGGTGCCGATATTGGCCTGGGTGATCACCCCGCCGAAAAACCCGTAACGTTCAAGCAGTATGACGTCCACCCCTTCTCGGGCAGCCGAAAGGGCTGCTGAAAGTCCAGAAGGTCCTCCGCCAACCACAAGTACATCAGTTTCGGTAAGTACGGGAACAGACCTTGCCGATTCACGGACACTTTTACCTGATCTTTTTGGGGCTTTTGGTGTAATATCCGCGGCCTTGCTGGTTTTCTTCTTTTCATTGTTCCCAATACCAAAGAATACACCCAGGCCCACAACGGCTGCCGATACTGCGGAAATAGTAAAAAAACTTTTCCTGGTTAGTTTCTTATCTTTCATGGTACCTCCGAAATTTATACAACCCTGTGGTTGTTTTTGATGAACGAGGCGCAGATGCCCGCGTGTTCCCTGGCAAGTGTTCGTGCCAGTTCTGCATTACCGTCTGCGATGGCCTGTAAAATGGGCCTGTGCCGTTCCATGGCGGCGGCCCTGTCATCTATACTTTTGGCGTATGTGACCAGGAATGCCCTGATCTGGCTTGACAGTGCCTGGTACATTGCCTTGTAGAAATTGTTCCCTGACATTTTTACCAGGGCAAGGTGAAAGTCATAGTCCCGTTGTGCGAAACGTTCGGGGTCATCAAGTATGTCACTGTTATGCTCCAGGAGCTCTTCAAGAAGCTGCAATTGTTCCATTGTGCGGGTTTCGGCCACCTTTGCGGCAATCTCCGATTCGATAAGGTTTCTCGCTTCCACAAGCTCCTGCATCCTGTTGTTGTCCAGTTGTGAAAAGAGAGGAATGAGCACGTCATCCAGCGCGGATACGCTGATGGAGTCGGCAACGAAGGCACCCTTGCCGTGCCGTACCCGGACGATACCAAGCGCGGAAAGCCTGGCCAGCGCCTCTCTCAGGGTAAGCCTGCTCACCTCGTACTGGCGAAGCAGGTCCTGCTCGGATGGCAGCCGGTCGCCCGGCCCGAATTCACCAGAGCGGATGCGTTCCTTTAGGCTTTCAACGATGGCCTCGGTTGCCGTGACCTTGTGGTATGGTATATTCATTGGTATTCCTGTATATGACTGTAATGTCATACAGTTATTGCACTCATCAGATGAGTTGTCAAGGAGTATTTACCTGTTCAGTGGTGAATTTGAAAAAGGTTTGAGCGTACAAGGCTGGTGATATATGCTGTATGAGGGAAGTGAAAACAAGGTTAATAAGGGCAATGGCCAGGAGGTCAATGAACATGTTAAAGAAATCAATATCCTTTTTTACCATCATCAGTAGTGCAATCATATTTTTTTCTTTGCCCACTGTGGCAACCCCGGCTGCAGGTAATGCAGGTATGGGATCATCAGTTAACGACTTCACCGCAGGGCTTGACAGTCGTATTCCGCAACTTATGAGCGACTTCGACATCCCTGGTGTCACTATCGCCCTGGTAAAAAACGGCAGGATAGCCTGGTCTGCCGCATATGGCTATGCCGACGTTGAAAAAGACCGGAAGATGACAATCCATACCTGGTGCAGGGTGGAGTCTATCTCAAAGTCGGTCACCACATGGGGTGTGATGAAACTGGTAGAGGATGGTCGGGTTGACCTGGACTCGCCGGTGGTGAACTACATTACAAGCTGGGAATTCCCACCATCAGAATATGACATCGAGAAGGTGACCCTGCGCCAACTGCTCAGCAACAGTTCGGGTATGCCGCTGGGTACCATCGGTGAACGGTACGATCCAACCGGGGAGGTTCCCATGTTAAGAGATCGGCTCAGTAAGGATGCGGTATTGATGCAGGAGCCGGGAAAGGGGTTTTCATATTCCAATACGGGTTTCAACATACTTGAACTGATGATAGAAGAGGTAACGGGCCGTGACTTTGCGGAGTACATGAAAAACGAGATACTGCTTCCGCTGGGAATGGAACGTTCAAGCTTCACATGGAATGATTCGTTTGACCCAGCTGTACCAAACGGGTATGACCTTAACGGCAATCCCATACCGGTATACATATATCCAGACAGGGCATCGGGAGGTCTATTCGCATCTGTTGAAGACATCGCCGCCTTTATTACAGCGGGCATGAAGGTTGATGGCACACAGGGAAAAGGAGTACTCCGTGCCGGCAGCGTTGAAACCATGTACACACCGGTGGTGGATATACAGGGCTACATGGCCATGGCTTTTGATTCATATGGACTGGGTCACCTGGTAGAATTTTTCCCGGAAGGGGAGAAAGCTGTTTCACATGGGGGACAGGGCAGCGGCTGGATGACCTTCTTCCACTCGGTACCGGAAACGGGTGACGGGATAGTGATATTCTGCAACAGCCAGAGAAGCTGGCCATTCTTCGGGTATATTCTATCCGACTGGGCGAAGTGGTGCGGCTTCTCATCTGTTGGCATGGGGAACATTATTACCGGGAGGAAAGGAGTACTGGCGTGTATCAGCCTGCTGCTGGTTGTGCTGCTGTGGCAGCTGTGGCGTATTGGCAGGGGACTGGTTTCGGGTGTTCGCCGTTTTGCACCATTTGCAGGGGAATCCCGTGTTGTGAGGGGTATAGAGCTGGGTGTATCTGTTTTACTGGCGCTGGTTTTGGTCTGGATCGCAAGCCTAAAGTACTTTTTCCTCACATCCATATTTCCAATTCTTGCCAGCTGGCTGGGGGTAATGGTTGTATTCAGTGCAGTGGTATTATTCCTTTCGGTACTTTTCCCTTTAAGAGGTAACATTAATGATTTTGAGTAAGAAGAAATTTCGACTTGTTGCAAAGGTAATAGACACCTGGAAAAAAGAGGATGTCATAACAGGTGATGTTGCAGACAGGCTGAGAAATTCAATTGAACCCGCCAGGTTTGACTGGATGCGGATGGCCCGGTATTCTTTCTGGATCTCCGGCATAAGCCTTGCCATCTCGGTGTTCGCGGTGCTGCTTGACGAGGTGATCATGGCAGTCCTGATGGAACTGTTTCGCATGCCGGATATAGTCAAGTCAATACTGCTGGCCCTGGTATCGGCGGCCTTCTATTTCTGGGGATTTAAACGGCGAAAGATAAAACCGGAGAAGTTTTACACAAATGAGTTCCTCCTGTTCGTTGGTGCCATGGTGACGGGTGCCGCTGTTATCTTCTTTGGACAGGCGGTTGACACCGGGAGCGGGCATTACTCTATTCTTATTCTGATGGCCACCCTGGTCTATCTTGGCATAGGTGGGGCCTTTCCCTCCGTTCCCATGTGGGTGCTGGGACTGATCAGCCTGGGTTCGTGGTTTGGCACGGAGACGGGGTATGTTTCCGGCTGGGGGGCGTATTTCCT
>CAZVRB010000074.1:5507-9064 GCA_964629365.1 uncultured Leptospiraceae bacterium | reverse complement strand
TTTGGTATTACTTTCCTGTTTATCAATCTCTATACAAAGTACTTCGAGTACTTCTGGCAGGTGTCTCACAAGGCAATTTTCTTTGCCCTGCTGGCCATAAGTTTCTGGTTTATCGGGCGGTATTCAGAAAGGGCTTTCAACGCGCTGAAAGAAAAGCTTGTGGAGATGCCCCAAGAGGATTAAAATATACTTTAAAGATATGTAACCGCCCGCTTCGCTTGATAAACGCAGATGAACACAGATGGGTGAAACGTGATGAGTTAACAGTGATATCCTGAATTATCTGTGTTTACCTGTGGTGAAAAAGTTTTGAACTGGAATGTTTATGCGTAGTACTACCATACTCATAGCTGCTGCTTTTGTGTTTTTCTGGAACTCCGGGTTTATCGGGGCGGAATACGGTCTGCCGTATGCACGGCCCTTCAGCTTCCTGTTCTGGCGGTATGCCGGTGTAACCCTGGTGATCACGGTGTACCTGCTTGTACGAAACAGGCTGCGGCTGGTGAAACCGGGTGTGGCACTGGCAAACAGTATGGTGGGCATCATGGCACATGGGGTGTGGCTGGCATGTGTACTGCTGGCCCTTGATAACGGGGTGCCTGCAGGCATCGTGGCACTGGTGGTTGCCCTGCAGCCCCTTGCCACCGGTGCCCTGTCGGGGCTTGTAACAGGAGAGCCCACTCCCTTCTACAGGTGGGTTGGTCTTGTAATTGGATTTTCAGGTGTTGTCATTACGGTTGCTGCACGGATTGATTTTAACAGCACCGCATCAATCTTCGGATATCTCATCCCCTTCGGATCGGCACTTTCCATGACAGCGGCAACCCTTGTACAGCGGCGGCTTGTGATATGGGACAGGACATACAGGCTGCCGGTTGACCTGGCACTCTTTTACCAGGGCCTGGGCACCGTGCTGGTTCTTGCTGTTCCGGCAGTGTTGTACGAGGGACTGTCAACAAGCTGGGAAACACCCTTTATATGGACACTGGGATGGCTGATTGTGGCAGTCTCACTTGGGGCATATGCCCTCATGTGGATGCTGATCAGTAGAATGGATGCAACACGGGTGGCCTCCCTGTTCTACCTGGGCCCCCCGGTTACCATGCTGATGGCATGGATTGCCTTCGGGGACACGTTGAAGGTCTTTGATGTGATTGGATTGATAATTGTATTTTTTGGCATAATAATTACCTATTCACGTTTGCCTGGAAACTCAATTTATAATAATAAATTATGAAACCGCCCGCTACGCTCGATGAATGCAGATTAACACCGATGATGTGTGATACTATTTGGGTATAGATAATGAAATACAGGTACTCAGGGTTTTCCAAGGAGCAAGACGATGGCCTGGCACCCTATCCTGAAAGAAAGGTGCGGTTTTGGTTCTGGTTATGAATGAGTGAAAATTCTTACCCGTAACATGTCCTGTTAATTATTATCTTCTTCAGGTCATCAGAAAGCTCGTTGAAGTAGGCGCAGTACCCTGCCACCCGTACCAGAAGGTAGGGATGTTTCTGCGGGTCTTCGTATGCTTCAAGCAGTATCTCCCTGTTGATGACGTTGGGTTGAAACTGCATGCCCCCTTTTTTGAAAAAGGTGCTGATAATTGAAGCCAGGTTGTGCACCCCTTCCTGTCCCTGGAAGAGGGCCGAATCAATGGTGAAGGTGACGGTGGTGCCGTTGACGGCGTAATCGGTGAAGTTCACCCCGGCTATGGCGTTCAGGGACGACAGCAGGTCCCCCGACTCCATGCCGTAATGGGGGGTGACGCTGTTGGCAAGGGGTACCCCGGCAAGTCTTCCCGAGGGGAGTGCGGGGGTCTTCTTCCCGTAGATGTCACTGACATTCAGGGCGTAATAACCGGCAGTATAGGTGCCGTTGCGAGGGGAATTGGGCACCGACTCAAGAGCGTTGTTATAGATGCACATGACTTTTGTGACCCACTCTGTTGCTTCGGCTGAAGAATCGTCACCGAACTTGGGTACCGAAAGTAGTGCCCGGTGTACCTCGCTGAAATGCTCTCCCTCGAAATTGTTATCAATGGCATCGATTACTTCTTCAAGCGGGTACAGTTTTTTTCGGAATACTACCTCGTCAATGGCATACAGTGAATCGGCCACGTCGGTCACCCCTATTGCCTGTATGCCGCTGCTGTTGAAGGTGGTGCCTCCCTCGTAGACGTCCTTCCCGCTTTCTATGCATCCCCTGAAAAGGGAGGAGGCAAGGGGGGTGGTGAAGTTCTCACGAAGCTTTTCCTCGATATGCTGATGGTCGGCAAGTATGGATCCGGCAAGGAGGTTCAGGCGTTCCTGGAACCGTTCAACCAGTTTGTCTATGGTTGCGGGTGGATTGTACTCAGTCATGTTGGTGTCTTTCAAAAGGCCTTCCCGGTACTTTTCATACCGTGACCTGATAAACCGCGAGAAGAAATTGTTTCCCTTGAAATTGTAGTCAACGAACTTAGTAAGAAGCTTTTCACGGCGTTCTTTCTTCCCGAAGTTCCACAAATCACGGGTATCACCTTTTAAGGCCTGCAGGAAGGCAAGTGCAAGGTTCATGTTGGCACAGTCGGTATTCCCGAAATGATCATCTGACGCGTTGGGTTCAACGCAGCCCACGATGGAGTAGTTGCGCGCGTTTTCCAGGGTGGTGGGGTAGTGCTTCTGCAGTGAATCGATGTATATAGTGTCATTGAACAGCTCGGGCATTGGTGAACCGTTGATGTATACCCCGGCGATCCGGTGAAGGTATTCAGCAGGACTTTCCGGGTGTATGCGGGCGGTCATGTTGATGGCCAGCGGCTGCAGTTCACAGGCGTCAAGCAGCATGTAGGTGAGGTCATTGGTGGCGTCATTGCCTTCACGGTCTATACCGCCAATGGTAAGAGACTGGTCGGTGGACAGGGTCTCAAAGAGCTTGCTGATATTCAGATACGAGTCACCGTCGTTAACCAGTATGGCCTCGTCCATCTTGAGCACGAAGAGCCCCAGCAGCTCCCTGGCCTTCTCACAGGTGATGAGACCGGCGTCCCTGTCTTTTTTGTAATAGGGATAGAGTAACTGGTCAAGCCTGCCGAAGGAGACCGCGTTCTCGTATGACTCCATGCACAGGGCCACCTGTAAAAAGGTGATGCATTGCAGGGCCTCGTGGAAGGTGCGCGCGGGGTTCTTCGGTACATGGCGGCATATGCCGGCCATCTGCTCAAGCTCCGCCTTTCGCCCGGGATGCGTTTCACGTCCTGCCATATCTGAAAGGGTCTCTGCATACCTCTGGGCGAATGCCTCAAGGCCCGTAAGTGCCGTGATGGCACCCTGGTAGAAGTCACGGTTGTTCTGTGGTTTTGTCTCCATTGCCCTTTCTATCTCACTGATGATGCCGCCTGTACCAAGTTCAAGCAGGCGGTCAAAGTTCACGATAAAATGGGCGATGGCCGCCATGTTGTTGTTGAAGCCGGTATTCATCTCAGATGAACGGGCAACGGTCATCATGAGATCGTTGAGGGTGGGGTTCACCTTTCGAAGAAGTCCGTGTTTCCACCAGAAGGGGAATATGCG
>CAZVRB010000074.1:0-5407 GCA_964629365.1 uncultured Leptospiraceae bacterium | reverse complement strand
GGTTTTCAGTTTTGATGACTCGATGCAGAGGCTGCGGCCGCTTTCCCGTATGGCTTCCTGTACCCTGTACACACGGTCTGTGAAGCGGGCCTGTTTTCTGCTGTAGTTCAGGTCAAGACAATCTGCGGTGATGCCCAGTGAATGGAAAAGATCCACCGCTTTCTTTACAGACTCGAGGCTTTCATCCTGGGTTATGTGCAGCGACTCCTGCTGAAGGCCAAGGCGTATGGCCTTGTCCTCGTACATGTTGTGGTATTTCAAAATTTCAATGGAAGGCATATTCACCGAACGCAGGAATTCGGCTGCGTCACAGATGTTTCGTTCAGAATCGTTATATCCCGGTACCAGCACCATGCGGAACCTGATGTTAACGTCAAGATCAATGAGCTTTTTGATATTATCATTGATGAGTGTGCTGCTCTGCCCGGTAAGTTTTGTATGCAGGCCATCGTTGCCCGTCACCTTAAGATCGATGAGGAAGAGATCAACGTATGGCGCAACTTTTTCAATGGTCTTCCACGGTACATGCAGGGAGGTTTCCACAGACACGTGTATCTTCTCATCTTTCAGCAATTGCAGAAGGTGTACAAGGCTGTGGGCATCCTGCATAAGGGGATCGCCGCCGCTGAGGGTGACCCCGCCGCTGGTTGAATGGTAGTATTCCCTGTCCCGTATCACAACATCCATGATGTCCCCGGTGGTGTAATGGCCGTGTGGGGAAAGTTCGGGACGTACGGTGATGGCCTCGGGATTCTGGCACCACAGGCAGCGGAGGCCGCATCCCTGGAAGAATATGGTGGTGCGGATGCCCGGGCCGTCATGGACGCAGGTGCGCTGCAGCTGCAGTACTTTTAGTTTCTTATTATCTTTTACCCGCTTTTCTGCAGGGATTGATTTTTCACCTTTAGTTGTTTGCTGAAATTGAAGGGTTTCCATTGATAACTCCTTTATTATTCGAGTACTATCAGGTCCTGGTATAATGTGTACCGTCAGTACATGTTATCTATTTTTAAACCCGTCTGGTCAGTATGTCAAGTTTTTTTTGAAGTTTTCCGGGTATTTTGATTTGTAAATTGAAAACAGGAGGATATCATTATACTATATTCAAATGAAGGTAACAGAGATGAAGAATAGTGATTTCAAAGCTTACGTAGTTGAAGAGGATAACGGAGAATATAATGGCGCGGTGACAACTCGGTCCATTGATCAGTTACCCGAAGGGGACCTGCTTGTTGAAGTGCAGTATTCATCGCTGAACTACAAGGACGCACTCTCGGCATCAGGAAACAAGGGGGTCACAAAACACTATCCCCACACCCCGGGGATCGACGCGGCAGGAATAGTGGTAGATTCCGGATCAGACAGGTTTGCGAAGAATGAACCCGTTATCGTGACAAGCTATGATCTTGGTATGAATACAGATGGCGGATTTGGCCAGTATATCAGGGTACCGTCAAAATGGGCGGTGAAGCTGCCCGCCGGGCTTACCCTGAAAGAATCAATGATCATGGGAACTGCGGGTTTGACCGCGGGCATGTCGGTGCTGCGCCTTTCTGAACTGGTAAAACCGGGGGACGGGAAGATCGTGGTTTCAGGTTCAACCGGCGGGGTGGGCAGCATGAGTGTGGCCATCCTTTCAAGACTGGGGTACCGTGTTGCCGCCATAACCGGGAAGCAGGAGGAAGAGGAGTTTCTCAGGGGCCTGGGAGCGGATGAGATCCTTCCAAGGAAGGATATTGACAGTGATGAGTCCTCACCAATGCTGAAGGAAAAATTCGCAGGCGGCATTGATACGGTTGGGGGGCATATCCTGGAAAATATAATTAAGTCGGTGGGTCCCATGGGGGCGGTCACCTGCTGCGGGCTGGTGGCGTCACCAAAGCTTGACCTGACGGTATTTCCCTTCATATTGCGTGGAATTACATTGATGGGGATCGATTCGCAGAACTATCCTATGGCGTACAGGCAGGAGGTCTGGGAAAAACTTTCAGGTGAATGGAAACCAGGGCAGCTCATGGAAATGTTCAGTGAGATATCCCTTGATGATCTGGGTAAAGCCATTGATGAGATGCTGAAGGGTAAAAGCAGGGGACGGACTATTGTGAAGTTACAATAGCATTCAGCTGCACCTTTTATTGCCTTCGCATGTTCTTCCTGGCATGCTCACCGGCAAGTTTTTTCAGTGGCCCTTCGTAACCCAGTTCAGTGTAAATGCTGTATGCCTGCCGGTACATGCGTGCTGCCTCACTGTAATTTTTTTGTTCCTCATGCCAGGCGGCATAATTGATGAGCAGGGTGGCGTGTTTATAGGTGTCTTCCATATCCAGTGCCCTGATCATCTCCATGGCGGTGGTGTAAAACCTTTTTGCCCTGTTGTAATCACCCTGCAGGCGGTACACAGTACCTGCATTTACCAGTGTTGAATCGTAGAGACCAGGATTGTTTTCACGGAGTTTTTTTACGATAAAATGCGTCCCCCTGTATATCTCAATGGCTTTCTGATACTGTTCATTTTCAGAGTACACGTTGGCAATGTTATTCCGGACATTGGCATATCCTATAGAGTTTTTCAGCCCCAGTGAAGTGTAGATGGACTGTGCATCACGGTAGAATGCCAGGCTTTTATCATGCTTCTTTTCCATGAAGCTGATGTTGCCAAGAGATATCAGCAACGATGCGTAGTTGGATGAGCGTTCCTGTTCAAGGCACTTCAATACGGGCATGGCCTCAAGGAGGTATTTCCTGGCACGTTCTAAACGGTGTTGTTGTCCAAGTGACATACCGGTTATTATCAGCACGTAGGCGTACTTGTATTCACACCGTTTTTCTTTCATCACTATTTCACCAGCCCGACGCAGGTACCTGTCTTCAAGTGAAGACATCCTGTCAGTGGTATCCCTTTCAGCAAGTTTTCCTGCAACCAGGGCCGCTTCAAGGAATGCCTCAAAGTAAGTGGGTTCAATCTTTATGGCTTTTTTAAAGTATTCCAGTGCCTTTTCCGGATCAGTAATACTGGTTTCCAGGCCCATGGCATACCAGCGGTACGCGGTTATTTTTCTAGTGGGTACGTTCAGGATATTACTTTTCTCATCACTGGTCAGGAACAGGGGGACAGGGACTGCTTTCTTCGACTCCTGTTTTTTTTCGTCCATGATATCCACAACAATCCTGTGTACCAGGTCAGTCACCTCGCCGGATGAGCCGTCCAGTCTTTTTGACCTGTAGACCTGCGCAGTGTGTACATCCATGAGCCTGGTGACTAAACGAAGCCTGCCATCGGACACCTGTATGCTTCCGGTAAAGATGAGGTTTGCACCCACCAGGCTTGCCACCTTTCTGGACTTTTCATCAGGGGTGAGTCCTGCCATGCTCTTCTCCAGTTCCCGGATTGCCTGGAGCCTGTCGCTTTCAGAAAAGACATTTATTGATTTGATCTTCATGAAATCATTCATGACGCTGTCAGTTAACCCGCTGCTTATCCAGGACATTTGAGGTGGGCCCTGGTATTCAAGGGGATACACAAGTATATTCAGTTTCTGCTTGCTGGAGTGCAGCACAATGGGGACGCACAGGTATATTGTAATCACCATGGCAACAACTTCCCATCCTGCATGTTTTTTCATGATATGGTAACCCCGGTTCGACTTTTTCCTGCTTTATTGTTTTATTAAGACATACACAAGAATACATAAGTTTGCTGGAATTTTCCAAAACGGGAGTAATAGAAATGAAAAAAATACCCGTAGTAGTTACTGCCGGCATTCTGTCGTTTTTTTTGTCCACCATTCTCCTCTTTGCTGAAAAACAGAACATAATGGTAACCCCCTTTGTCAACAGGGGAGAGGTAAAGTACAACTGGATATCTCATGGAATATCTGATACGGTGATGGCTGACCTTAACGATACCAGGGGATTTACCGTTCTGTCCGAAGAGAGCAGGCAGGCTGCCATGCGGGAGATGGAGCTTGGGCAGACAGGAATATTGAAAGACGCCGTTGTGGTGAGGATAGGGGAGATTACCGGTGCCCACGTGGTTGTATCAGGACATTACAAGGTAAGCGGGGAGGGCATCTCTATTTATTCCAAACTGGTTGAGGTAAAATCCGGCAGGGTGAAGAAGGACTGTACCGTTGAAGGTGATATTAAGGATATTTTTTCTTTGCAGGACAGGATAGTAAATACGCTGTTGAAGGGATCAGCAGCTACACAGGAGTCAAGTTCAAAAGAAAATTATCGTCCATCATTCACGGCCTATGAATGGTACAGCAGGGGACTGGAGGCCAGGTACAGGGATCCGGGAAAGGCACTTAGCTTTTTCCAAAAGGCTGTAGCAATTGACGGTGATTACGTGGATGCCCTGTTGAAGGCGGCTTACGTCTCCGGGAGAACACTTGACCGGTACAGGGAGGCCGAGATGTACCTGCAGCGTGCCGAGAAGGCATTAAAGAGGAAAGGACAGAAAAAAACGCTGATATACGCGTACATGCTGATGGTGCGTGGTGTGGTATCAGACAACAGTGGTGACTGGGAGAAGGCAGGCAGGTATTACCTTGCGGCAAAAAACCTGAGGGATGCGCTGAAATTCACTGAGGACGAAGGATACGCGGTATTGCTCATTAACACGGGACAGAACTACGAGTACCGTGGTGACCTGGACCAGGCACTTGATCATTACACCCAGGCCCGGTTTATACTGGACGATCTTGATCTTGCTGAAACAAGTATTTATTCCACCCTCCTGAATGACATGGGAATAGTGTTTCACAGGAAGGGGGCATACGACCGTGCACTGGAGTTTTTCACAAAGTCGAAGATACTGAAAGAGAAATTGAAACTTGAAAGGTCGCAGAAGTACTCGCTCACATTGAATAATATTGGAAACGTGTATCTCGAGAAGAATAACCTGGAAAAAGCGTTCGAATATTTTCAGCAGGCCAGGATACTCAGGGAAAGATTAAAGCTTACCGGGACAAAGGAGTATGCATCAATTCTGATGAACCTGGGGATAATTTTTTCACGTAGAAAAGAATATAACAGGGCACTTCCCCTGTATAATTCTGCAGACAGTATATACAGTGAAATCGGTAATACCAGGACGAAGTCTTACTCTATGCTGCTTATGAACCTGGGCACCACCCTGCGGTCCCTTGGCAAAAAAAAGGAAAGCATGAACTACTACATGCGTTCAAAGAAACTGAAAGAGGAATTGAAATTACAAAACACCTCGGGGTATGGGCACCTGCTGTTGAACATGGGGGTTCTTTATTACAATACGAAAGACAGGAAAAGTGCGTGCCGGTATTTCAAGGAGGCGTACAATGCATACGTCAGGGCAAAGTACCGTGGGCAGTTGAAGACCACAGCCCTGCGTTTTTCACGGGAATGTTCGCCGTAACACCTTACTGTC
>CAZVRB010000073.1:0-18662 GCA_964629365.1 uncultured Leptospiraceae bacterium | reverse complement strand
GAAAGGAGAACCTCATGACAACCGATGCCAGCGCCAAAGAATACAACAGGATAAAAATTCGGCTTAACATTGCCGACATGGTGCTCAGCCTGGTATACATCACCATACTGGCGTTCAGCGGATTGTCGCCGTGGCTGCTGCAGAAGATCTCCATGTATGCCGCCCTTCCCGCGGTGCAGTTTCTTCTTTTCGTGTTTGCCGCCGGCCTTGTGTACTCGGTGGTAAGCATCCCGATGGACTTTTACGCCGGCTACATAATAGAACACCGCTACAATCTCTCCAACCAGACCCTCACAAAGTGGCTGTGGGACAAAATGAAAGGCTTCGTGGTAGGACTGGCCATCGGTGTACCCATACTCCTGGCATTCTTCTACTTCATTCAATACACGGGGGAAAACTGGTGGCTGTATTTCAGCGCCGTTATCTTCGCATTCTCGGTGCTGCTTGCAAGACTGGCACCTGTCGTCCTGTTTCCAATATTTTACAAGTTCAGCCCCCTTGAAAATGATAACATACGCCGCCCTCTTCTTGACCTGCTGGACAGGCATAACATCAACTTCAAGGGTATCTACAGTTTCGACATGAGCAAAGAAACGAAGAAGGCCAATGCGGGTTTTACCGGGCTTGGCAAAAGCAAACGAATCATACTCAGCGACACACTGATAGAAAACTTTACACCATCAGAGATAACTGTAATATTCGCCCATGAACTGGGTCACTATAAAAAGAGACACATAATAAAAAATATAATAATAAGCGGGGTTGTAATATTCGCCCTGTTCTACCTGTGCGGACAGGTATATAATTACACCTGGACGGCCATGGGATTCACCAGCGCAAGCGATATTGCAGCCATCCCGGTGCTTTTCTTTTACCTTTCCATATTCAGCCTGTTACTCATGCCGGCCACCAATGCCATATCAAGGGCTTACGAGAGGGAAGCCGACAGGTTTGCCATTGAGGTTTCATCCGATACATCGTCTTTCATCTCGGCAATGGACAAGCTTGCCCACATCAATCTAGCCGACAGGAACCCCCATCCATTCATCGAGTGGTTCATGTACAGCCACCCATCCATACAAAAACGGATAGATTTTGCCAGGAATATAAACACGTAGACGATCAATACTATTGAGAGAAATCACTCTTCCCGCATCCCTGGGAATGATTAACTGCTATACTTTTAATCTGAAATAAACTCAACATCGTTTTCTCACAGAGACACGGGGCACACGGAGGATTGATCAATACAGGTAAGTTTTGCTATTTCAGTATAGTAAATAATTGTTGTAAAGTTTGATACGGGGTATAGGTTTTACAGGCTAAAAAATTATATTAATTCAAATCAAAAGCCATACATATCCTTCAACTGTAAAGACGTTAATAGATTGAGCTGATAAAATATTCTGGAAAAACGATAATAAGAAAATCGAATCTCTGTGTGCCCCGTGTCTCTGTGAGAAACCGCTTTTTAGTTCTAATCTTACGAAAAGTCCGGGTATAATTATTAACTATATCAATGAGATTCTGACACTACGGCCGAAATGGATCACAAAGATCTAATACCCAACAAGAACCACCAAATCCTATTTTTTCCGGGGAGAAAAATACAGGTGGTGATTTACCGTACGCTCAAGATTATATACTTTGTCACGGTAGTTACCCAGTTTACTGTCCCTGCTGAAGTTTCTTTTTACCGATTCCAGCATGTCTTTAATCAGCAAAAGGTCAGAACGTTTTTGAATTTGTCCATCCTCGATAAGCTGTGCCAGGTAATCAAACTTGTAATTTCTCAGCTGCACCTTCACGAAAAAATCTATACCATATATCTGTAATATGCGTTCAAGGGGATATTGTTTACTCTTAGTAGTAAATTCAGAGTACTTTTTTGAATCAACAGCCCTGCCGCCGGCGGCTTTAGGAGCAACCTTGGCTTCAAAAGTTTTATCTTTTGCCTTGCTGGTTTTCTCACTCAGTTTTTGAGAAATATTGGCCCTGTCCATTTCAATTCTCAGGCGATCATCTTTCCATTTATCGGTAAATTCTTCGTATCGTTTTTCCATAAACCTTTCAAACTCATCCAGCATAATTGCAAGATTAGCCACCTGCCCGATTTCCGTGTTGTTAAGGCTTCTCAACATTGGAAACACATCTTTCACCACCTGGTGAACCATAAGATGCTTATTATACTGTTTCTCGTACATAACAACCAGTTCATTTTGAAAGAAGTTCTTCAATTTCCTTACAACAACCAGGTCGGCAACTACATATCCCTGTATACTGGGTATATTTTTCGTTGCATCTTCTGATATAATATCAATAGAAAATATCTTATGTGAATTTATAAGAACCTGGATAATCTGCTCAGCCAGTTCCTTTCCCACACCAATATATGCCGAGATATATTTAATGAACTCATCAGATTGGGGAACCGCTTTCCAGCCCTGTAAATTATTTCTGCGGTATATTTCTTCGTATATCTCGTTTAAAACATCAACACTCATACTTACACCCGGATAAAAAATTTGATTAATCTTTACTTCATGATATAGTACTTTTGAAACAGAACAATGCAATGTTTTTTTTAATATAGCATTTTTTTTATTGACATAAACCTGCCTACACGGTGTATGTTATTTCTTCAACAAGGGGTGTTAGCTCAGTTTGGTTAGAGTACCTGCCTGTCACGCAGGGGGTCGCGAGTTCGAGTCTCGTACACCCCGAAAAAACCCGGCGATTACGCCGGGTTTTCTTATAACAGTCTTTCCGGATTCCCGGAAATGAAAAACTCTTATATCTATAATCTGAAATAAACTCAACAGCTGACTATCACGGGGGTTTCCGACCCTTTTTACCCACCGATCTTCGACATATTCCTGCTTGAGGTAATAGCGGAACATTCACGATTGGTATCTGTAAAGCAATTCATTTTGTGTTCTTTCTGTTTGTTTCTCACAGCCTCGTAAATCAAATCCCTGATAACCTGTTCACCAGAATCCATTCTGAATGGCGTTTTAAGATCATACTCAGAATTATCATGAAGACATGTTTTCAACGCACCATCACAGGTCAGGCGAAGCCTGTTACAAGAATTACAGAACTTATGGGAAATAGCGGGAATCACACCAACCCTCATTTTATTCCCGCTGCCCCCGGAAATAAAGTCATACATCATGGCAACTGACGTATCAACATTCATTGCTCGATTCACTTTGCCAATCTTCGAGAGAGCATCAATAAGCTGGTCAGATGAAACAAAGGGATCATCATCAACGGGAAGATCACCCACCGGCATACGTTCGATGAACCGCAGTGACACGTTTTCTCCTTCAAAATAATCAACAAATGAATCCAGTTCTTTCAGGGTATGCTGCTGAATTACCGCGTTAATCTTCACATCAAAAACACCCGCATCAAGGGCTTTTCGTATGGAGTTCAGTACACGGGCATGATAATCCCTTCCGGTAATTTCATGATAAAGAGTGGGAGAGAGCGTATCCAGGCTGATGTTCAGTTTGCGAACCTCAAGCAGTGCAAGCTCATCGAGATACTTTTCAAGTAACACCCCGTTTGTAGTAATACAAATCTCAAGATCAGGAAACCTTTTCTTCACTTCACGGAGAATATCAATAAATCCTTTACGAACAAGGGGCTCCCCCCCTGTAAAGCGAACCTTTTTTATACCCATGGACGCGAACAACCCGACAAAATAGATAAATTCCTCGTTTCTCATAACCTGGTCATGATCAAGCCATGGCACACCCTCGGGGGGCATACAATACCTGCACCGCAGGTTACACTTGTCAGTTACCGAAACACGAAGATAGGTAAGTTCACGATTGAATGAATCCTTCAGCATGTCACATCCTTATTGTAAATGAAACGGAACATCTATGCTCACATGTATCATTAAATGTAGCACTTGAATATTGAATATCAAACACGGGTATACTTTTTTCATTGATCTCACGCACATGCATCCAGGTAAAAAGAGCCGATGCGGCATACACTACCACGTTACCGATTACCGCCAGTGTGAAATAATGTGCCGCCCTGTCATATTCATGTTTCATCTCTTCAACAGTTTTGTATCCCCCGTCAGGATCATCAAACAGAAGATCATGATCCGGGTCAAGTTTCCTGTTGGCGTCCCTGGCCGACCGGTATAAAGAACGCCTGTAATCCCAGTATCGCCAGTAATAGTATATAGAATATGCCCCGGCAATTTTCAGTGTAGCGAAAACGATACCGTAATAATAATGCCCCGTGTAAAAATGACCCGCCCCGGGCAGAATATCCAGTGCAATAATGGCGGGGGCATACATCGACTCATCTTTCTCCTGGTAAAGCTCTTCTAATTCACCTTTATCCCCGCTGTTTACCGGGTTTTCCGCCCACACCAGGTTCGCATTACACAGAATATATACAATGCTTACACACGTCACGCAAAAAATTAATATTTTATTGTTAATAGCCATATAGGTTTCAGGGTATTGTTACACTTTCCACGTTGGAATGATCGCTCTCCCTTCCCCCGTCCCAGGAGGTAATCCAGAACCAGATTTCACCGGAAAAGCCTGAATGGATGTATATCGTTACATCTTTTGGATCAACACCGGCTTCAGCATCGGTGACATATCCAATATAATACAGTTCATCATAATAACCCGACGCATCACCGAATGAGGCCGGATCAGTTGTAGAACCATAAAAGAAATACGAAAGGTTATTATTCGTACCGCTATCAGGATCAAATGCCCCATCAGGCCCCTCAGGTCCGTCATTACCGTCACTGCTGAATGTAACCACAACGGGATATCCATCTCCAGTAAGGGGTTCCAGGCTAAGTGAATCTAATACCGGGGGAGTGGGTTTCTGGCCACCCTTGATCTTATCAAGGTCGTTATAATAATCCTTCCCAACAGGATCATCAACACATCCGCATACAACGAACATCCCGGCAAGAAGAAGGGCAGATAATAGTAAACCGGCACTGTTATTGATTTTTTTCATGCATATACAGAAAATTTTTTCTAAAATAGTAATTTTCAGGATCAAGTATACACGCTTTTGACAGCAGGGTAAATGCTTTTTCCCGGCGGCCAGACACCTCGTGAACAAGCCCCAGGTTATTATACCCTGCAGCAACATCGGGAAACTCTTCAACAAGCTGGGTAAACAACATGTCCGCTTCGCTGAACTTACCCGCAACGGCAAGCTCCACACCCTTCCTGTTGATTTTTGCCGCTGCCGAGTATCCGGGAAGTACAACATAATATCTGCGGTATTTCACACGAATCACCAGGTGGTGATGATCTTTCTCCCCTCTTTCTACATCACTGTGCCTGTCACTATACTTTTCTGCGGGCGGACGAACAACATGAACATCGTCCCCACTGATGGAGAATCGTGACTCCGTCCTGTACATAACCTCTTCGTAACTGAGGCATCCGGCAAGACATACTGATGCCACAACCAGCGAGATCTTACAGCTCTGGATCAATATGTCCGCAGATATTTTCAATTGCCTGGGCCACATTTAGGATTGTTTTCTCCTGGAAATGATTCCCCATAACCTGTATCCCTAAGGGAAGCCCCTTTGAATCCTTACCCGAGGGCACCGAAATACCCGGTATGGCGGCAAGATTAGCCGATATAGTGAGGATATCCGACATGTACAGGGACAGGGGGTCATCAACCTTCTCTCCGATTTTAAAAGCAGTGCTTATTGTTACCGGTGTAACGATGGCATCAACCTTTTCGAAAACCCGCTTGAAGTCTTCAATGATAAGCGTGCGACCCTTCAGGGCCTTCAGGTAATACGCGTCATAATAGCCGGAACTTAAAGAAAAGGTTCCCAGGATAATTCTTCGCTTCACCTCTTTGCCAAAGCCCTCTTGCCGTGTCTTGAAATAAAGTTCCTTGAGCCGTTTCACATTTGGAGAACTGCTCCCATATCGAACACCATCATACCTGGCGAGATTTGACGAAGCCTCGGCAGTGGCAATCAGGTAGTAAATGGGAACGGCGTACTCGGTATATTTCAACGAAATACGTTCGGTCTTCGCACCCCGTGATTCAAGTTCCTTGATGGTTGCCATCACGTTGTCCCGTATCTCGGGGTCAATGTTTTCAAAATACTCGTCCGGCACCCCGATTACCATTCCCTTCACGTTCCCGTCTATGGCGTCAGACTGAAAATCCACGTCCCGATCAAGTGAAGTCGCGTCACGTGTGTCCTTCCCCGAGATTACACCCAGCACATCCCCCGCGTCCTTCACCGAGCCTGCAAACGTCCCGATCTGATCAAGGGAGGACGCGAAGGCCACCAGGCCATACCTGGAAACCCTGCCGTAAGTGGGCTTAATACCAACCACGCCGCAGAAGGAAGCCGGTTGACGGATAGACCCTCCCGTATCAGAACCAAGGGCTACCGGTGCCATCTTCGCCGCTACAGCCGCGGCTGATCCCCCTGAACTCCCCCCCGGAACCCGCTCCAGGTCATGGGGGTTACTTGTGGCCCCAAAGTATGATGTTTCCGTTGTTGATCCCATGGCAAATTCATCAAGGTTGGTTTTCCCTAAAAGTACAAATCCTTTCTCAAGAAGTTTTTCATACGCAGTAGCATTATATGGAGGAATAAAATTATTCAAAATGGCGGACGCGCAGGTAGTCAGTGTGCCGCTGGTACACATATTGTCCTTTAAAGCAACCGGTATTCCGTCAAATGGCGACAGCTGGTTCTTTGCCCCCCTTCTTTGATCGGATTCGTTTGCCTGCCGCAGCACATCTTCCCTGTCAACAGTAATATAGGCATGTATCTTTTCATCTAATGTATCAATACGGTCAAGATATGCTTCACATATCTCCCTGGCAGAAACCTCATTGTTTTCCAGCATCAGGCTCAACTCTACTACAGATTTTTCGGTTATCATCATGACCTCCGCGCAATTTCAGGACAATACGACCCCAGCAATGACAATTTTATTTGAACCAGTCAATTCTTTTTTGTTGATAAAAAATGGATCAAAAATTCTAATTGACTTGCGACGTTATCAAGCTATACTCAATTATTGAAGTTATCAAAGCCTCCATTTGAATACAGGCCTCCACTTCTGATGATGAAATACTATTATAACAAGGAAATATAAATCTATGCTACGCTCCCGACCGTTTATTTCAAGAACAATTATTACTCTCCTGATATTACTGCTGTCATTTTCTGGCTGTTTCAAAAAATCTTCGAATCTATCAGCCAGTGATGTACAGGCCATTATTTCGATGTTTCTCAGAACTCATGTCCAATATGATACTTTTGATGATAATCTCTCAAGTAAGACACTGGATAATCTTATTAAAATTCTAGATCCGGGAAAATACTATTTTTACCAGGAAGATATCGACTCTTTCAACAAGTACCGTGAAAAGATAGACGATTATACCAGGGACGAGCAATTTGATTTTCTCACCCACATTTTTTCAGTGTATAACAAACGTGCCCACGAGGTCATCGACCTTAGCAGCGAACTCACGAAAAAGACATACGATTTTACCCTGGATGAAACAATCGTGACCGACAGGGACAGCATCCCGTATGCAAAAACTCCCGAAGAAATGAGAGAAAGATGGAGAAAAAATGTTAAGCTTCAATTACTGAATTATAAAAATTCCACTATACCAGATAAAAAGGCACAGGAGAAGTTGCTGAAAAAGTTTGACCTTACCCTCAAACGTATTGATGAAATGGATTCAAAAAGGCAATTCGCTCTTTTTACAAATGCCTTTTCCACTGCCCTTGATCCACATTCAAACTACCTTACACAGGAAGAACACGAAGACTTCATGATTTCCACAAACCTTAAGCTGGAAGGCATAGGGGTGTTACTTCGTTCAGAAGATGGGTTCGTAACAGTAGAGCGAATTATACCGGGCGGAGCTGCAGACAAGCTCCCTGAAGAATTGCAGCTGAAACCAAACGATAAGATAGTAGCTGTTGCACAGGACGACGAAGAACCGGTTGATGTCATCGACATGGACTTACGGGACGTGGTCAGGCTTATTCGCGGAGAGAAGGGAACCCTGGTAAAACTAACTATTATCAGGGAGATGACTGAATCTGAGAAGCAGGTTCGCAGGGTAATCCCCATCGTACGTGAAGAAATAAAGCTTGAAGACAGGGCTGTAAAATCCACAGTCTACAGGCCAAAAGGCAGCAATTTAAAGATAGGATACATGAAACTTCCATATTTTTACCTGGATTTTGACGCGTACAACATGGGAGATTCAGATGCCAGGAGTTCCACCACTGACACCATACAGCAAATAAACATACTAAAGAAGAAAGGAATAGACTGTATAGTTCTGGATCTCAGGGGAAATCCCGGCGGAGCACTTGCCGAAGCCATAAAGCTGGCAGGGCTGTTCATCGATAACGGCCCCATAGTCCAGATAAAGGACGCGGATGGTAATATTGAAGTGATGCCAGACCCCATACCCGGTTCATTTTTTGAAGGACCTGTTGTGGTGCTCATCAACAAATTCAGTGCCAGCGCATCAGAAATATTCGCAGGTGCCATAAAAGATTACAAAAGAGGGATCATTCTCGGTCCCACTAGTACTTTCGGGAAAGGATCAGTGCAATCATACAATGATCTCCAGGGAAAAAGGGGTGCAGTAAAAGTAACAACGGCACTTTTCTATCAGCCCGAAGGCTATTCAAACCAGCTGAAAGGAATTGAACCACATATCACCATCCCCGACATAAGCCAGGTATGGGAGATAGGAGAAGACCAGTTACGCTATCCACTTGTCAGCAAAAAAATACCTGAATCAAAATATACTCCTGAAAAGAAATATGTTTCAGATGCAATGCTCAGAACCCTGTCTACCAGGTCAAAAAAACGCGTATCAAGGGCACCCGACTTTATCGAGCTTACGAAAAAGATAAAGGAGGTCAGGGAAAAAATGGCGAGCAGTGAAATAAATTTGAAAGAAGAATCAGTTATAGAAAAAGAAAAGAAGGAATTTGAGGAAGAAATAAGAAAGGATGAATCCGAAAAGCTTATCGATCTTGAAAACGATCTCTTCTTAAAAGAGGCCTTTTCCGTTACCGCGGATTATCTTAATTTGACAAAATAATGGAATCCTATTCATCCTCCAGGGGGGTGCTGATTGAAATCCGCACCCCCTTATTGTATTTCTGCCTGTAATCCCTGATCTCATTTACAATACACTCTTCATCGCCCCGTATTGTATCAATACCATCAAGCCTCAACCTGTGGTACAAGTAGTGTGAATGAATATTTCTTTCCTTACATATCGGGTCGTCTATTAATATTACCAGGTCAATACCATAGTTTTTCAATAATTTATACAGTAATTCATATCGTTCTTCAACAGGTCGTACTACGGGACAATGCGGTTTATAAGAGTATATATCAAGAAGCTCATAATAAATATTTTCTGATTTACAATCCAGTGATATATCAAATTTTCTTCTTCCGGTGCATACATCATCCTCTACTACTACAAGTTGACCTTCCAGCTCCATGTCATCAAAGAGAACCCAGTTCAGCTTTTTACCGCCAAATATCATGACATTCCATATATCCCTGGTATCCGAAATTTTTGAAGGCAGCAACTCTAACAACATAGATAATTCTACCATTACCGATTCTAATGGCAAACATATGGCTGATTCAAATAATACCTGTAAATCCATGTTGGAAAGTTCACCGGCATTGTCAAGTCGACCTGCCGCGATACCCCGAATAATTTTTCGAAGGCTGTCATACTGTTGACACGCGTTTTGTATTTTCTCAGTTTCAGAAAGAGGTTCAAACATAATTCCTGTTTCTCGAAATAATCTCATAATTGCATTATGCAGGGCAACTGACGACTCCTCACCCCATCCTGATGGAATCTGGAAGGTATACACGTCCACCCCTGCATCAATTAAACTCTGGTACATACTTTCAAAACAGGATGGGATAATAACAAGATCATAACTATCCTTTATCCGTGAAATAGTGTCCGCAGGTAGGGGTTCCTTATCCAGAATCTCTACCTGGTATTTTTCAGGAATGGATACTACTGTCATGCCGGCTGCGAGGGAGACTTCAGGAGGAATAGTATCACATAAAGACCCGGCAATTATATTACCGGTTTTTTCTTTATAAGCGGTAAGAATGACATCTGTCATTTCAAACCTGTTGTGAAGTACTTCAATAATATCCTTGATTTGTTTCCTACTCATAAAACATCCAACTCCTGCGAACACCCTGTTAAAATGGTTGATTTTAAAAAACCTCGTCAACATAATGATCAATCTATCACTTGAATGCAAGTATGTAACAGGAGAAGATTTATGCCACAAAAAAAAACAGTAACAAAAAAGAAATCTACTACGTCCAGAAAACCCTATGTCTCAATTATTCTTCCGGTATATAACGAAGAATCAAACATTCAATTACAATATGAACAGATTGTAGATGGTCTGAAAGGTTGGGGAAAATCCTATGAGATATTATTTGTCGATGACGGAAGTACAGATTCTTCCCAGTCAATTCTCTCTGACATAGCGTCAAGTGACAAAAAAGTAAAAGCAGTATTATTCAGAAGAAACTTTGGCCAAACCCCTGCCATGGCTGCCGGTATAGACTATTCCAGCGGCGAGATAATAGTATTCATGGACTCAGACCTTCAAAATGACGCCAGGGATATTCCATTACTGGTTGAAAAGGTTGAAGAAGGATATGACGTGGTCAGTGGTTGGCGAAAAGAAAGAAAGGATAGATTTTTTTCAAGAAAACTCCCTTCCCGACTGGCCAACAGGTTAATATCCCGGGTCAGCGGTGTTCCTCTTCATGACCTCGGCTGCTCCTTAAAAGCTTATAACGGGGAAGTTCTCAGGCAGGTAAACCTTTATGGTGAGATGCATCGCTTTATTCCAATACATGCCTCATGGATTGGTGCATCAATTATCGAAATACCTGTTCGTCACCATCCAAGGAAATTCGGTGAATCTAAATATGGGATCAAGAGAACATTCAAAGTACTGCTTGATCTTATTACTGTAAAGTTCATGGGATCATATTCCACCAAACCCATTTACATGTTCGGTGGTATCGGTTTTTTACTGTTATTTGGTAGTTTTTTATCCGGAACAGCAGTGATATTAATGAAAATATTTCTAAATCATTCAATGATTAGAAACCCCCTGTTACTGCTCACTGTTATGTTCATCATGCTCAGTGTAATGTTTATCCTGCTTGGCATTCTTGCTGAAATCCTTATCAGGATATACCATGAATCACAAAACCTTTCTCCATACAGAATCAAGAAAATCATCAACTGACAACACATTAATCCATTAAAAAAGGAGGGCCCCAAAGGACCCTCCTTTTTATAATTTCCAATAATTTGTAAGGCTTAGTACATGCCGCCGGGCATTCCACCGGGCATTCCGCCACCCATGGGAGCTCCACCCTTGTCTTCCTCAGGCTTATCTGTAATAAGCACCTCGGTTGTGGACATCATACCAGCCACTGAAGCCGCGTTCTGCAGGGCAGACCGGACAACTTTGGCAGGATCAATTATTCCCGCTTTCATCAGGTCTTCCCATATATTAGTTGATGCGTTAAAACCAACACCGGATTTCTCGCTTTTTGCTTTTTCTACTATTACAGAACCCTCAACGCCGGCATTGAATGCGATCTGCTTCATTGGTTCTTCAATTGCTTTGTATACAATCTCAGCGCCAATTTTTTCATCACCAGTAAGCTTCTTGATCAGCTCTTCAATTCCTTTCTGAGCGCTAAGAAGAGTATGCCCACCACCTGGAACAATACCTTCTTCAACTGCCGAACGTGTTGCCGAAAGAGCATCTTCAACCCTGGCCTTCTTCTCTTTCAGCTCAACTTCTGTTGCAGCACCTACGTTTATAACTGCCACACCACCTGAAAGTTTTGCAAGTCTTTCCTGGAGTTTCTCACGGTCATAATCAGAGGTAGTATCTTCTATCTGCTTTTTTATCACCTTGATTCGTCCCTGGATATCTTCATGCTTTCCAGAACCTTCGATAATAGTGGTATTTTCTTTATCAATGCTGACTTTCTTGGCACGACCAAGCATATCAACAGTTGTATTTTCAAGCTTAAGGCCCAGGTCTTCTGAAATAACCTGTCCCCCTGTCAGAATGGCGATATCTTCAAGCATTGCTTTTCTTCTATCGCCAAAACCAGGAGCCTTTACCGCAACACACTGAATGGTCTTTCTAAGCGTATTCACAACTATTGTTGCAAGTGCTTCACCCTCAACGTCTTCAGCAATTATAAGGAGGGGTTTACTGGATTGCGCAACTTTTTCAAGTACGGGAAGCAAATCCTTCATTGTAGAAACTTTCTTGTCATATATAAGAATATATGCGTCTTCAAGTGTTGCTTCCATGCTCTCCGGGTCAGTTACCATGTATGGAGATATGAAACCACGATCAAACTGCATCCCTTCAACAACGTCAAGATGGGTTTCAATTGACTTTGCTTCTTCAACAGTGATAACACCGTCTTTGCCGACTTTTTCCATCGCCTCTGCAATTAATTCACCAATTTCATAATCATTATTTGCAGATATCGAAGCAACCTGTGCAATCTCTTTCTTATCAGCAATTTCACGTGATGAATCACCAATAAACTTAACCGCTGAATCAACTGCCTTGTCTATTCCTCTTTTAAGGCTCATGGGGTTTGCACCGGCAGTAACATTTTTTAGACTTTCACGGTAAATAGCTGATGCCAGGATCGTTGCGGTAGTTGTTCCATCACCGGCAACATCATTAGTCTTCGTGGCAACTTCTTTTACCATCTGGGCTCCCATGTTTTCAAACGGGTCTTCCAGTTCAATTTCCTTTGCAACTGTCACACCATCTTTAGTAATGGTGGGAGCTCCGAATTTTTTATCAATTACAACGTTTCTTCCTCGAGGACCGAGAGTAACTTTCACCGCGTCTGCAAGCTTTACTACACCTTCGTATATGGATCTTCTCGCGTCATCGCTGTATTCAAGTATCTTTGCCATAATTCTACACCTTCTCCTTTATAAAAAAATTTATTCTACGATAGCCAGAATATCACTTTCTCTTACGATAAGGTATTCACCGTCACCATGCTTTACATCTGTTCCAGCATACTTACCGTAAAGAACAGTATCCCCTACTTTAACATCAAGAGGTACCAGTTTCCCGTCTTCGTATCTACCATTACCAACTGCCACAACTTTTCCTTCCTGTGGCTTTTCCTTGGCCGTATCAGGGATATAAATACTACCCTGCTTTTCCATTTCTTCGCCCTTAACTTCTATAAGGACACGATCTCCTAATGGTTTGATTCCCACTTTCTTCCTCCTATTTTAAGTAATAAGATAAATTTTATCAATTTGAAATTGTTTATGCCAATCTATACACATGACGTGTAAAAATCAAGTCAAATTGTTAGCACTCACCTTGACGAGTGCTAACAATAATATAATATAGTACGTTTTTTTAATTCTTCAAATAGAATTACAGGCAATTATGGATAAAATGTAACATTTATGTGTATTTATTGCAGAATATGTACTATTTTTGTATTTTTTAAAAAAAACGAGATTTCGAAATAACTATTTATCCTCTTTATTCCAGTCAGACTTTCCGCCCTTTTTTTCGATAAGATGAATATCACCAATCCTGATTTCCTTGTCCACGGCTTTGCACATGTCATATACCGTCAAAGCCGCAAATGAAACCGCGGTAAGCGCTTCCATTTCTGCCCCTGTTTTCCCTTCAAGTTTTATATCAGAAAATATTTCAATGGCATTTTCTTCTGTACATATCTTAAGATTGACGTTCACATACGTCAACAGCAGGGGGTGGCACATGGGTATCATATCCCCTGTTCTTTTGGCAGCCATTATACCAGCTACCCTCGCGACTTCAAATACGTCCCCCTTGGGAAGTAATTCTTTATTGATAAGATCAAGGGTTTCTTTTTTCATATAAACCCTTCCGTACGCACGGGCAGTACGTGATGTCACTTTTTTATCCGTTACGTCCACCATCTGTGACTTCCCATCAGGTGAATAATGTGAAAATTTTTCCATTCCCTACAGTCCTTAATAGATTACTCTACACGGCAAATATTCTGATGATATACATATTATAATTCCAAAATCCCATTTTTTACACACATACAGCTGGGATACCGTCACAACCGTATCCCAATATATGATATAATGATAACAAATTGCCGGGATAGAAATTAATATCGGTAGTCTTGTATTAACTGAATTATAAAACTGAAAATCCCTGAAATAATATATAACGCAATAAATACAAAAACAGTCCATTGTTTGAACATAAATATAAGGGCAATTATAACAATGATAAAAATACCAAGTTTAATTCCGGTTATCTGCTTAAATATGAATGATTGTGGTTTTACATACCGAACAGTCGAGACCATTAAAAGTGCAACTACAACAAAAAGTATACCAAATAGGGTTTTCGAAATGTACACATCCCGAAAACAGATGGGTACCAATGCCAGGATAACCCCTGCTACCGGGGAAGGAAGGCCATCAAATGCATCTGGTACCGATTTCACGTTAAAACGTGCCAGCCGGTATGCCGCGCATATAGGAAATATTGAGGCGATAAAAATGCCAAGATCAATAGGCTTCCCGAAAACTGGAACAATGATACCGCTTAGATACGCCTGGTAGGCCAGGTAACCGGGAGCCACACCAAAGGTTACATTGTCAGCAAGAGAATCAAGTTCCTTACCTACTTCGCTTTGCACCTTCAGGGCACGGGCAGCCTGCCCATCCAGGCCATCAAGCAATGCCGCACCAAGGATAAAAATTCCCGCGTTTACGTATTGTCCGTTACTGGCAAATATTATAGAGAAAAAGCCAAAGAGGAGATTTCCCATAGTAAGAGAATTTGGTATCCATGCTAAATTCATAATTCACCCTGATCTATTTAAATAATGACAGATTCAATAACAAAAATACATTGATCAAGTTAGCATAAATAACAAATTGGTAATGTCAATGAAAAAAAGCTCGCCGATCACGAAGGGGAAGGGACCCCGCAAACATTGTGAAGGTATGACTGGAGTTGACCGTGGCTTGTAACTATATTATCTGCCCCCTGCAGGTATTCAGATGGCAGCGTAGTTTCAATCGCAACACATGTCAGGAAGGCAGCTTTCGCGGCACTGATTCCCATAGGGGCATTTTCGATCACCAGGGATTCATCCGTGTTAGAATCCAGCAAATGCAGGGCCTTAAGATATGGATCAGGAAAGGGTTTTCCACGTTCGACGTCATCAACAGTTACAATAACATCAAAAAATGATTGCAACCGGTCATCAAGCATATAATCAACAGATCTTCTCATTGAGCCGGTTACAAGTGCTGTTTTCATATTTGAATTCTTCAAAAAAGACAATATCCCGGGAATTTCATCAAATATTTTTACATCATATTTTTCAAATACAGATATCTTCCTCTCCTGCAGCATCAAGAGCTCATGGATAGCGGGAACAACAGTATTTTTCTCTAAAAAAATTTCAGCAATTGAATCAAGCCCGGCCATACCTTCACGCTTAAATATATCAACATCTTCCAGAGTAAGACCAAATTCATGAAATATTTTTCTCCAGCTGCCCGCATGGGCCGGCATGGAGTCAACCACTACACCATCCATGTCGAAAAGAAATGTATTGAATGTTTTACCTGCATTTTGCATCAAGTGCATCAAGCTTCTCCGCGATTTTTTCTCTCCTGGCCGTGATTCTTTTTTTCAACTCAAAACGCTCAGGTCCTAACGCTTCAGCCATCTTCACCACTCTCAAAGAGTGTACCATCGCGAAATGCGCTTTCTCCACCTTAACGATATCCCTGCAATTCTCAGTTTCCGGAACAGGTGTATTTGAAATATTATCCTCAGCTATTTGGATATATTCCTTATAGAGTTTGTCCTGCATCCTGTCATACTTTACCTGGTTTATTATTTCACTTCTTTCGATAAATCGTACGTCATCAGGATTTTTCTGCAGGATAACCCGAAAATTCTTCTCGGCTTCTTCAAAATTATTATTATTCATGTTCCGTATAAATGAGGCAAAAGGTGATGGAGTTAAACTGGCTGATATGAGTATACCCAAAAGCATGGAAGTCAACACGAAACCAATTGCAAACCCTGTTTTAAATTTTTTCTTAGTCCTCAAATAAATTATTATGGCAGGAATTATTACCCAGAATATTATTTTTACTGCTGAAATCATGTTAGAAACCCTGTCTAAAAGAAAATAAGTTTTGCGATATTCATCAATCGATTACATTGTATATATTTTTGCGTTCATTGAATCTTTCAAATGCTAATTGCAATAACCTGTCCAGCAACTCTGAATACGCAACACCCATGTAATCCCATAATTTTGGATACATGCTGATGCTGGTAAATCCAGGAAGTGTGTTTATCTCGTTCAGGTAAATCGAATTGTTGGTTGTATCGATAAAAAAATCAACCCTCGCAAGACCGGAGCATTGAAGCACCTGGTAACCACGAATTGCCGCGGCACGTATTTCTTCTTCTAATTGTTTATCCATTTCTGCAGGTATTTTCAGTTCCGCCCCTTCCGCGTCGATATACTTTGCTTCGTAAGAATAAAACTCATGAACCGGCACCACCTCTCCAAGAGGGGATGCTTCGGGGCTTCTGTTGCCCAGCACCGCGCATTCAATCTCCCTGCACTGTATGCCCGGCTCAATTATCACCTTAACGTCGAACCTGAACGCATTTTTAATTCCATCATGAAGTGATGCGGCATCTGATATACGCGTCACCCCCACTGAAGAACCTGCATTGGCCGGCTTGGCGAATACTGGAAATCCAAAGGTTGAAACTATATTCTCGGTAATTTTTTCAGAATTGCTCTTCCAGTCAGCATCATAAACTGTTATCCATGGAACCACCGGAATGCCTTCATCACGAAGAATACGTTTAGCCACATCCTTGTCCATGCCCACCGAAGAACCAAGCACCCCGGCTCCCACGTAAGGAACCATTGCCAGCTCCAAAAGCCCCTGCAACGTCCCATCTTCACCAAAAGAACCATGCAGGACGGGAAAGACCACATCAACGCTTACTTTTTTACCGCTTCCCTGCCGGTAAAAAGTTAACCGGTTCTCGTCCTCGTAGTGATTGACCAGCCAGTGCCCCGTTTTCTCGATTTTCAGTTTTTTGCCGAAATCTTTATCATCAATAATAACCGGTTTTTCCTGCACATACCACTTCCCATCAACATCGATACCAACAGCCACAACACTGTAACGGGACGCATCCAGGTGAGACACCACCGATGCGGCTGAACAGCAGGAGACATCGTGTTCACCCGACCTTCCCCCGTATAGTATACCAACGGTAATCATGACCCCATGCCCTGTCCCGCCTCAATTTCTTCCAGGAAAGCCTTGTGAATAGCCTTAACGGCCAGTTCCGAATACATATCATCGATGACACATGATATCCCGATTTCAGAGGTGGATATCATTTCAATATTCACACCATGTTTGGAAAGAACGTCAAACATCTTGCCGGCCACCCCGTATGATGAAAGCATGCCAACCCCAACGGCCGACACAATGGCAATATTCTCCTTAGAAGTTATCGAAGAAGCTTCCAGTTCTTTCTGAAGGCTTTGACAGGTATCAAGGGCCTCCTTGAAATCTGATTTCAAAACGGTGAAGGATATGGATGCCCGCTCACCCTGACCTGTAGACTGTACTATCATGTTCACGTATATATTTTTACTGCCAAGGGTTTCAAAAACCTTTGCCGCCACGCCGGGATGATCGGGTATATCACGAATAGTGATCTTGGACTCGTTTCGTTTCGATGTAACCCCACTGATAACAAACTTTTCCATCATCTCCTCCCTCGGCATAACGATGGTTCCTTCTTCTTCGCTAAAACTTGATCGTACATGCAATTTTATATTGTACTTCTTTGCAAATTCAACAGACCGGGAGTGAAGCACCCCCGCGCCAAGCCGTGAAAGTTCAAGCATCTCTTCGTAGCTTATTTCATTAAGTTTCTTCGGTGCCCCGACTATGCGTGGATCAGCAGTGTAGACGCCATTTACATCCGTATATATCTCGCAATCCCTGGTACCCAGCACTGCGGCAAGGGCCACGGCTGATGTATCTGAGCCGCCCCTTCCCAGGGTAGTAATATTGTCCTCGAAGTCGATACCCTGAAAACCGGCAACAATAACAACTTTTTTTTCACTTAAGGACTTTTGCAGTCTTTCGGTTGAAATACTGGCAATTCGGGCATTTGAAAAGTTACCATCCGTAACCACCTTCACCTGCGAACCGGTATACGAGATAGCATCAACACCAGTTTCATGAAGTGCCATGGCAAGCAACGATATGGACACCTGCTCACCTGTTGAGAGCAGCATATCCATTTCACGTTTACTGGGATTACTGGTAATCTGACCCGCCATATCCACCAGCTGATCCGTGGTTTTTCCCATGGCAGAAACTACAACTACCACCGAATACCCATTATCAACATATCCCCTGATCCTCTCCGCAACCGCCTTGATCCGCTCAGGAGA
>CAZVRB010000072.1:13866-18828 GCA_964629365.1 uncultured Leptospiraceae bacterium | reverse complement strand
GAATAGTGAGCCGTGAGAAGTGAACTGAGGTTAAAAAATTATTTTCAATTCCCAAGAATCCGGAAAGACCCAAAAATTTTCAAGTATTTCGAAAAATACATAATTCAGTTTTAAATAGATTCTGATCACACATCATTTCTCATTTCTCACTATTTACGGGTAACCTGAATCGCACGGGAAACAATATGAGGATACCCAATAATTTCCTTGACGTACATATTCAACCGTATAGTGTATTTCCAACAATTAAGCGAAAATGTTTAGATCCCGCCTGTGTTATATATTCCATTGCAGGTTAATAAAAAATACACTATGTCCAGGAGGATGATGTATGCGCGTCAGAAGTCTATGTTATTTAATCGCAATTATACTGCTATTGTCAGCTTGTGGTGAAAAAACCAGTACACTTGAACAGATAAAAAAAGAGGGTGAGGTCACAATAGGTGTGGCAAATGAAGTGCCCTATGGTTTTAAAACACCTGACGGTGAAGTGAAGGGTGAAGCACCTGAAGTAATTAAACTTGTTATGAAGAGAATGGGAGTTGACAGGGTTAATGCGGTTGTCACCGAGTTTGGTTCACTTATTCCCGGCCTGAAAGCGGGAAGATTTGATATCATCGCTGCCGGATTATACATTACTCCCAAACGATGCACACAGGTGGCATTTACTGAGCCCACCTACAGTATCGGTGAGGGATTCCTGGTAAAGAAGGGAAACCCAAAAGATCTGCACAGCTATGAAGATGTGAAGAAAATGGACAATGTAAAGCTTGGGGCCGTTGCTGCCACTGTTGAGCTGGGATATGCCCGCAAGCTGGGAATAGCGGAAGAGAAGATTGTGGTGTTTCCCAACAATATTAGTGCGGTTGCGGGTGTGAAAAGCGGACGGATCGATGCCCTGGCCACCACGAGTATTACCGTATCGAAACTTGCAGAAAAAGAAGCCGGGGTTGTAAAGGCCACCCCCTTTACCGACCCCATTATCGATGGGAAATCTGTTCGGGGATACGGAGCGCTGGCGGTTAGGAAAAATGATACCGAATTGCTCAAGGCACTTAACAGGCATATTAAGGAAGTTGTTGGATCTGATATTCACCAGGAAGCGGTTGGAAAATACGGGTTTACCAGTGAAAATCTGCCCGGAAACATAACCGCCGAACAGCTTTGTAAACCCGGCAAGTAAGGGATAATAATGTCAATTGTCATAGATTTTCTGCCGTCCCTTATTGAGGGGACGGCTGTCACTGTCACCATTCTGATTCTTTCAACCATACTGGCATTCATCTTTGCCTTCGGGGCGGGACTTGCCAGGTTGTCAAAGATACCTTTGATAAAAATTCCGGCGGTAGCATACATTGAATTTTTCAGAGGCACTTCGGCCCTGGTGCAGTTGTTCTGGATTTATTTTGTTCTGCCGTTCTTTGGTGTGGACATCTCAGCATTGACCGCGGCAATAGTAGCCCTTGGACTGAACACCGGCGCCTACGGGGCAGAAGTGGTGAGGGGTGCAATACTGGCAGTGCCCCACGGGCAGTACGAGGCTGCCACCGCGTTCAATTTTTCATCGTACCAGAGAATGCGTTATATCATTTTACCCCAGGCAATACCGGCAATGCTTCCCACTTTTGGAAACCTGCTTATAGAATTACTGAAAGCAACTTCACTGGTTTCACTGATTACCGTTGGTGATATTACCTACAACAGCATAATGTACATAACCAACACCATGAAAATTACCGAGATCTTTATCATTATATTGCTGGTATATTTTGCCATATCACAGGTTGTAACATTTATCATGAAGAAGGTTGAACAAAGGGTAACCCTTGGCCTTGATTACGGGGGTGTGCGATGATTACCTTCACCTGGGACTGGGCATACACGCTGCGTATTCTGCCATTACTTCTTGACGCGGCCATGGTAACCCTCAAGGCAACCGCGGTTGGAACGGTTATTGCCGTGTTTGCCGGTTTGATCTTTGCACTTCTGCGACGCTCTTCAAATATGCTGATCTCCAGGAGTGTTGGATTTTTTGTCGAATTCATTCGCAGCACACCGCTGCTGGTGCAGATTTATTTCGTGTATTATATCTTTCCCGAATTCGGGTTCAAGATGACACCCTTTATTACCGGTGTGGTGGCACTGGGACTTCATTTCAGCAGTTACATGTCAGAGGTGTACCGGGCAGGTATTGAAGGTATACCAAAAGGACAATGGGAAGCCGGGATATCACTGGGTATGAGCAGGTTCAGGATATTCAGGGATATCGTGATACCCCAGGCCATTCCACCAATACTGCCGGCCATGGGTAATTATGTTATCTCCATGTTCAAGGAAACACCGCAGCTCTCGGCTATCACGGTGCTGGAGATGATGCAGGTGGCAAAGATAATCGGATCAGAGGAGTTCAGGTATCTTGAACCCATTACGATGGTGGGAATTCTGTTTCTCATCTTCAGCCTTGTGGCAGCCTATGGTGTGAAATTGTTGAGCCAGAAGCTTCCCATGCAGGGAATACCAATGAAATAAGGAGAAAACATGAGCCAGCCTCTTGTGCAGTTCATAGATGTGAAAAAGAAATTCGGTGACGTCGAAATATTTGACGGGTTCAATTTCACCGTATCCCCACAGGAGATAGTGGTTATTATCGGTCCAAGCGGATCGGGAAAATCTACCATACTTCGAATGCTGATGACACTTGAAAAAATTAACGGCGGCTTTATCAAGGTGGAGGATGAGTACCTGTGGCATATGAAAAAAGGTGACAAGCTTGTACATGCAGGCGAATCCCACCTGAGAAGTGTGCGAAAAAAGATCAGCATGGTGTTTCAGCATTTCAACCTGTTTCCCCACATGACGGTGCTGCGAAATGTTACCGAGGCCCCCATACATGTGTTAAAGCTGGATAAAGATGAAGCAACTGCGCGGGCCATGGATTTACTTGATATAGTGGGCTTAAAAGACAAGGTTGACGCATACCCGGCACAGCTTTCGGGAGGACAAAAGCAGCGGGTTGGCATCGCCAGGGCACTTGCCATGCAGCCTGAAATACTTCTGCTTGATGAGATCACTTCGGCACTTGACCCCGAGCTGGTGGGTGAGGTGCTTGACGTTATACGTAATGTTGCCAGGGAACACCGTCATACCATGCTGATAGTCACCCACGAGATGTTCTTCGCGGAGGAGATTGCCGACAGGATATGTTTCATCGATGGGGGTAAAATTATCGAAGAAGGTACACCCCGCGATCTTTTCTATAACCCGCAGCAGGATAGAACACGTGAGTTTCTCCAGTCATACATGCAGGGGAAGATGCAGTCTTCGTAAAACAGGTTATCTCATTGTCCTGTAAGTTTCTGCATGAAACCGAATATTGCTGAGAAATTCATTTCATCTTTAACGCAGCGTAAGGGAACCCAGTTTCTCACAGGCCCGGTCAAGTATATCGTCAGACTTGGCAAAACAGAACCGTACGAGATTGTCACCGCCGGTATCATTAAAGAATGCTTTTCCGGGAACGGTTGCCACACCCGCGTTGTCCAGTATATACATGGCTTTTTCACGTGAGGTGTTGCCGGGCACAGCAGAAACATCTGCTAAAATATAATATGCCCCTGATGGGACATGGGGGGTGAGACCGATCCGGCGCAGGGTTGCGCATATGCGGTCACGTTTATGCTGGTATGATTGTCCTATTGATTTGTAAAAATCATATGGCAATTCATCGATTCCTTTTGCCACACCATGCTGCAGGGGTGCGGGTGCGCATACGTAGATAAGATCATTGAGATGGCCGATAATTTCGGCCCACCTGGAATTGCACACCAGGTATCCCATTCTCCAGCCGGTAATATTGAATGTTTTGGAATAGCCGCTGATAGTAATTGTCCTGTCGCGAATGCTATCCAGTGAGGCCGGGCTTATGTGTTCAGTATCGTCATACAGGTAATACTCGTAGATCTCGTCTGTAAACACGATAAGATCATGTGCAATGGCAAAACCGGCAAGCTCTTCAAGTTCACTTCTGCTGAACACCTTGCCGCATGGATTGGCAGGGGTGTTTATCATTATTGCCCTGGTAGAAGGTGTTACCAGTTTTTCAAGTTCTTCAATGGTAAAGTCCCAATTGGGGGGGGACAGGGTTGCAAAAACGGGCTTCGACTCTACAGCGGTCAATGTGTTCACATGATAACTGTAATACGGCTGAAATATAATACATTCATCACCGGGATTTAACAGTGACATGCAGGCAACATAGAAGGCACCGGTGGCACCTGATGATACGATTATCTCACTTTCGGGGTCAGCATCAATATTATTATACAGCTTTGCCTTCCTGGAAATGGCATTTCTCAGGGGATAGATGCCGTCAAACCGTGTATATGAATTGTTTCCATTCATTATGGCATCACATCCGCCTTCAGCGATGATCTGGGGAAGCTCAAGGTCAGCCACACCCTGTGCAAGGTTGATGCCTTCCTTTTTAACGCATTCTAATGTCATTCTGCGTATCTCTGATTGTTCGATATTGGATGCCCGTTTGCTTGCAAGTGTGTAATCCATAAAAATCTCCGTAGGTTATTCATTTGTTGAAAAGGTACTGCGAACTCTTCCAGCTTCCGCGACTGGTATTGTCATTATGGTGCGAAATAGTGCGGTGTTGTTTTTCTTCACCAGTTGACGGGTGATAACGTTGATTCTGTGTAAATCCCTGTCATACAGGGCGTACACCTCGTGTCCGTCGCTGTTGTGGCGGGTGATAAAGCCCGATACGGTATCAGCAGGTAACTGCCTGGTGTTTATGTCATCGCTTTTGATAGTACTGACAACCCTGCCGTAAAATGAACCAATGCTGTGGCTTTGTGTGCGTTTTCCCTTTATGGTGATAACAGCATTAGTATATACATTCTGACCCGTCCCCGTATATCTGAAATCCCACATGATATGCAGAACTTTTATTTC
>CAZVRB010000072.1:6486-13766 GCA_964629365.1 uncultured Leptospiraceae bacterium | reverse complement strand
ATTAGATTGTGTTTTATATAAACTCAAAAGTCGTCTTTCGTCAATAACAAATACGAGATATGGTTATATTATGGATGACAATAATAAGGGAATAACAAGACGGAATTTTTTGAAAGCCTCAATGGCTGTTGCCGCGTATGCCGCCATTCCGGTATCAACGGGATGCAGTACTGCAGGGTATAAAAACATACCAGATCTTAAATATCAGCGTGATTTGATTCTTAATAATGCTAAAATTGTGAATGTAGTTGATGGATCAATTATTGAGAATGGTTCGGTCTTGATTCGTGATGGTATAATCAGCGAAGTGCGTGAAGAACCCTTTGTATCTGATTCGGTATTGACAGTGAACTGCCAGGGAAAATATGTTATACCGGGTCTCATAGATGCCCATTGTCATAGTACAATGTCCCCGGTTTTCTCTGTAGACGCGGGAGATCTGTTCAAGCATATAGACCAGCAAAAGAAGAATCTTAATCAATGTATTGAACATGGGGTAACCACTATTCGTGATGTGGGAGCACTTCCCATATCACTTCGCGGACTTATTAAGGACGTGGAGTCAGGAGCAGTAAATGGTCCGCGAATTTTATATTGCAATTCTATAATTAATATTAATGGTGGACATCCTGATATTGATCCTACTGATGTCAGCCTGCTGGCGGGACCGCTATCTCTTTTTACCGGGGATATTGCCGCAAATTTCAAAAACATGAAGGAATTGAAAAGATCACTTGAAGAGAATGCTGAAAATGCATCTCTTATTAAGCTGACCGTTGACAATAAATCCGTATTCTGCAAAAAAGGCGAGATACCTGCCTATACCGATGAGCATTACGCGAAGATAATGGACTTTGCTGAAAAGAAAGAACTCCCCGTATCATGTCATTGTCACTACAAGTACGGCTTCGACCATGCAACCCGTTATCCAATAAATTCACTGGAACATGTAGTTACCGACGATCTTTTAACAGACAAAGAGGTACAGCTGATGGTAGACAGAAATGTTGCCATTGTCCCCACAATGACCATCGCTGCCTCAATGTTGATGGAAGAAGCCTATGAGACAATTCCAGCCGAATTTATGGATGATTTTGTTGAAGAAGAATTGAGAATACGCAGAGATTACTTTTCAAAAGAAGCAGTACAGCACTTTGACGGTGAACTTCACCGAAAGAACATGAATTACCTGAAAAAATACAGGGAAGTGGGTAGGGACAAACTGGTTGAGAATCACATATACCTGGTGAATCCTGACATATATTTTAACATGATGCGTAAAGGCAGGGCCAATGTTGATAAAATGAGACAGGCCGGTGTGTTGATCGGATGCGGTATTGACGCCGGTATGCCCTTCGCCTATTTTGGCGGCTTGTACCGGGAACTTGAATTATTTTCCAGGATGGGTTTCAGTTCCCTCGAGGTGCTGCAAACAGCCACCATCAATAATGCAAAGATATTAAAAATGGAAAACAGGCTGGGATCCATAGATAAGGGCAAATATGCAGATATTGTTTTGCTTGATAACAATCCCCTTACAGACGTTTCATGCTACAGGGATCCGTCGATGGTAATAAAAGAAGGAAAACTTGTGCATAGCAGTAACGAGGTTGTAAAATCCGGACAAGTATTGTGTGCCATATAAACGTTAAGCGGGTAGCTGTTTAGCCCAGGTTATCAAGCAAGAGGCCGCCGCCTTCCAGTATGGCAACCCTGTATTGTGAAAACTCCCTGTGTGTGACGTTTTTTCGCAGGGTTTCGATAATATTCCCGCTTTCATCAAGTACGACTATGTCAATATAAACAGCATCATCCTCTTTATGCAGGTCGAAGCGATAAGGTGACTCCTCCTGTTCCAGCATTGAATTGGCATAAGCAACTTCCCTGTCCAGCTCATCGTAATGGGTACCAACGGCTTCATGACCGGTATCATCAGATGTTTTATCCTTATCATCCGGGTGTTCGCGTTCATGTCCCCTGCGTTCACCATTTTTGTGCCTGGCCGATGCTACGGAATAAAGGCTGTCAATCTTTTCAAGGTTAATGTCGTCTGCCATATGATGCACACCCCCAATACAGTTTCTATACTTGTTATCGGCGGGAGTGGTTGATGAAAATCATATTTTTCACATCTATTGGCAGGTTTTATCGGCCGATGAGAGGATGCCAGGGTCAAATGAATCAAGGCGCTTGATTACTATGTTTTCCATATCCTGGATACAGGTAAGCAGTTCATCATTACCGGGCAAATGGTCAAAAATGAATACAACGTGTGAATTGAAGCTAGGGGTTATCTTTATACCCAGGTCGGCAAAAAACACTTCATTATTGTCTTTTATACATTTTCCGGTTACCAGGGAATCATCATCGCGATTAAAAAGGTCACCTGCTTTTTCATACAGTTCTTCAATGCCACTAAGCTGGATTGTTTCATAGCTGATGTGCACCTTCTCAAGTGAACGGGTGAATGGATGTACTCCTACAAATTCGCAGTCTATATAGGGTTTTTTCTTCATGATAATGTCAGCCTTTTGCTTTTGTTAGGTAAAGGTAAAAAGAGCGGGTGGATGTGTCAATAGTTTTCGGGAAAATGATGGACAGGATAATTGGTGAAGATATAAGTACACGATGAGCAGTATATATTACTTCATTACACATCTACAAGCTCTATCACACGATCAAGGGAAATACCTTGCCTGAAATTAAGCGGATTGTTATTAAAATACTCTACCAGTTCTTCAGCACTGAACAGGTCATATTCAAGTTTACGGTATTGTATATCAATGACATCAGGATGCAGACGATCAAGACCATACCTGAGGATATCCGCTACACAATCTTTTGACGGTTTAAAAGAAATAAAAAGGTCTACATCATGCGGGTTGGGTTCGTCGGTAATAAAGCTGCCGAAGATTAGTACTACAAGTTCATCAACCTGCAGGCGGATATAGGCAAGTTCCTGTTCAAGTTTCTGTACCAGTTCCCGACGCCAGTCACTGAACCCGTATCTTTGCCTCACCTGTATGATGTCCAGTTTCTCAATATTCATCGATTTTATTTTAGCAGTTATTATAATATTAGTAAAGTATCATGTTTAAATTTGTGTTTACATTTTAATAAGTATAGTTATACTCAACGTAAAAAATGAGGGAGAACAGGGTATGGGGATAAAAAGTTTTTTTCTGTCAAAATATGAAAAGCGCTCATATATTGAAAAACAAAAGGCAAGTGTTGTCGTATTACTTTCTTTTGTGCTGGCAATTGGATTGCTTGGTATTATATACTCCGTAGCTATTTTACAGGGTAAGGGGTTTGGTAATATTTCGGTTGTTGCCATCCTTATAACACAGGTAATTTTGGTATTTGCCATTTTCTTAACAAAAACAGGCAAAGTTACGGTTGCAGCACATTTTATGCTTATTCCCATGTTTGTCAGTATATGGCTGGTGCTCTTTAAAAAATCAGTTGGTGAAGATGTTATAACAGCAATTAACACTATCGTATATATTTTCCCTCTAATTGCCGTTGCAACTATCATTACAAACAGGATCTCTGTTGTATTATATACAATTGTGAATGCCATACTGCTTACCATTTTCAGTATTTTCATGCGGACACAGGAAGTTTTAACTCCAAATCAATCTATAGATTATCTCCTGGATGGAATGATAGCAGTTGTTGTCCTGGGGGTAAGCTGTTATGTATTTTTACAGATAAGCAAAAATTCCCAGAAGCTCATAGAGGAAACACTTGAAGATGTAAGGAAGCATGGTGCAAACATAAAAAGTATACTGGAAAGAACCAACGAGGTGGCTGCCAGTCTTGCCGCCACCACGGACCAGATGGCACAGACTACAGGATCCTTTTCTGAAAATACCCAGACCCAGGCTGCATCCATTGAGGAGATCACCTCCACTGCCGAAGAGGTGACATCAAGCGGAGAAAGTATACACAACATGGCAGGCACACAGGTAGAATTGATAAGTAATGTGAATACAGAGATGGAGAAACTGCACGATATCGTGACGAAATCGGGTGAGAGTATCGAAGAGGCTATGAAAATACGTGAAGAACTGAACCAGTTTGTTAACAGTTCAAAAACAGAGATACAGAACACACTGGAAGTGATGTCCACTGCCACCAACAAGTTCAAGAACGTGCAGGATACGGTGAGCATAATCGAGGATATCTCTGACCAGATTAACCTGCTCTCATTGAACGCCGCCATCGAGGCAGCACGTGCCGGCGAGTTTGGGCGGGGATTTGCCGTTGTTGCTGACGAAATAGGTAAGCTGGCGGAGAACACGTCCGTCAACGTAAAATCTATTTATGATATGTTTAACAGCAGCAACCAGGAAATATCAAGGGCATATAACCAGCTTGAAATATTTATACAATCGTTGAATAAGATGGTTGAATATATTGGTTCGCTCAGTTCACGCATAGACAGCGTGGTTGAGTTTTCCCGCGAAGACCTGGCGCTGAACCAGAAAGTGAGGGAATCTCTTAAGAATGTTGTGCTTGAGTCTAATAATATTCTCAACGCTACCCGTGAACAAAAGAATGCACTTGACGAGGTAGTGAAGAGCATATCAACAATAAACGAAACTACGCAGCATATAGCCAGTGGCTCACAGGAGTTATCCGGTACGTCGAGAGAGATAGCAGCATCAGCACAGGATTTGATGAACCTTGCCGTAGCAGAGTAAAGAATTAATGCAGAAAACAATCCGTAATCCCATGTTCCGGTACCTCATGGTACTCACCATTGCGTCTGTAGTAGGCTTGCAGGGTTGGCGCACCCTGTTCAATAACTTTGCAGTTGAACAGGCCCATCTTGAAGGATTTCACATCGGTATTATCCAGGGTGTACGTGAAGTTCCCGGTTTTCTTACTCTGCTGGCCATATATGTTATGCTCATCATTAAGGAGCACAGGCTTTCAGCGGTATCAGTGCTCATCCTGGCTGCAGGGGTTACCTGTACCGGGCTTTTCCCCAATTTTGCCGGCCTCATCGTGACAACACTTGTAATGAGTTTCGGTTTCCATTACTTTGAAACTACCAACCAGTCGCTGACACTTCAGTATTTTGACAAAGCCACTGCCCCGTGGGTGTTTGGCAAATTAAAGAGCCTTTCATCTGCTGCCAACATCGGGATAGGGGTGACCATACTTTTGATCAGCAATTTTATGACCTATACACAGATGTACGTACTGATTGGTGTCATGGTTGCAGCCGCCGGGATATGGGCACTGCGGGAAGATCCTACAAGCGTGGATATAGTTCCACAGCACAAGAATATGATCTTCAGGAAAAAGTACTGGCTTTTCTATTTTCTCACATTCCTTGCTGGAGCCCGGCGGCAGATATTCGTGGCCTTCGCGGTCTTCCTTATGGTGAAGGTATTCAACTATTCAATACAGATGGTTACCATCCTTTTTGTTGTAAATAACGTTGTTAATTATTTCCTGGCGCCAATGATCGGGAAGGCAATAATCAGGTTTGGTGAACGCAAGGTGCTGAGCCTTGAATACTTCAGTCTTGTGTTTATCTTTATCGCATATGCATTTACCGATTCTGCCATTGTGGTAGGTGTACTCTACGTACTTGACCATGTCTTTTTCAACTTTGCCATCGCAATACGCACATTCTTCCAGAAGATAGCTGATCCTGCAGATATTGCTCCCAGCATGGCTGTTGGCTTCACAATCAACCACATTGCCGCGGTAGTGATCCCCGCTTTCGGGGGACTTTTGTGGATGGTGGATTACAGGATCCCCTTCATTGCGGGGGCATGCCTGAGCGTTGTTTCTTTTGCTGCTGTTCAGCGAATTAAAGTGTAATACGAAACTTTTTAACCATATAATACTTTACGAAAAATGAAAATGAGCTAAAATTTTCATGTTACAGAATAATAATAGCGACCAGGGGGTGTTATTAAATTTTTAAGTAAAATTCCAGCACAAGTGTATATTCGATATATACTGTTCCAATTACCAGGAACTGTAATTCTTGTGAGTGTTATGTTGATGGTACAGCATTATATCGGTTTTGACTGGAAGATCTTCTGGATAGTACTACTGGTATGGATTATTAAAGATATTTTAATGTTTCCATTTATATGGAGATCCTATGACACAAGTAGTGAAACCGAAGTACACGGTTTAAAGGGAAAGAAGGGAACAGTTACCCGCAGGCTTGAGCCTGAAGGCTATGTGCGAATTGGTGGAGAATTATGGCGTGCTGTACTGAACGAAAATGGAACTGCAGAAAAGGGAGACAGGGTAGTTGTTATATCCCGGAAAGGTATTACAGTAAAGGTAAAACACGAATAATATGTCTATTGATAAGGTTATTTTCTGGCCATATGGAGTATGTCTTCTTTCGCTGGTGGTAATATATTAATTCGTACCCTGTAAGAGTTCCCAGACCTGCTGTCAAGATACTGATTGACCACCCTCATCGGATTTAGCAAAAATACCAGAACATCACGGCCCATACTCTGCCTGAATGAACGTTCTACGAAAAGACTTGTTTGAGTAAGTGATTCACCAAGCAACGCGCCACCCATTGTCGTAAAAATCATATCATTCGTAGAAGCCCGCTCCTTGTACTCACCGAAATATTCCCACATAAGGCTTCCACCCAGGGCAAAAAGAGAAGATTCGAAAAAACTGTACCCGTTACTCCTTGCTGATGTATAATAAAGGCTTCCAGAATATATATGACCGGCAACATTTGTGCTGAAATTATTAGCATCAAATTCGGGTCCATCTGCAACCTTCTGAGAAAACCCCTGGAATGTAGGCTGGTATTCCCAGTCATCGGTATTGGAGTCTATCTTCATGTAATAATCAATTTCTCCGATCACGTTAAGTGCAGTTATTTCACCCATGGTACGCCAGAATTTGCCACCATTAACTGGAGTTGTCGATACATCAAGTGTATACCCGCTAATTTCGGTGGTTTCGTTGTCAGTATATTCAACAGTGAAATTCCTGATTTTATCTGAAGAAGCGTATAGATTCATTAAGCCGCTGTGCACATCACGTTTCTTACTATGTATCGCGCCGGCCACGGCATTTTGAAGTGAGGTCCGGTAAAGGTCTGCATTGTCCGCGTTTTCCGGAAGAGACCATACAATCTGAAGTGAACGGTTTTTGTTCAGGGCCGTATTGAGTGTGAACTTAATTGATTTTATACCATCTTCATGCATTTCGCTTGCTGTTATGATGATTCCATCAGTGTTCGTATTGTGGGATTTTCCCGGATATGAATA
>CAZVRB010000072.1:0-6386 GCA_964629365.1 uncultured Leptospiraceae bacterium | reverse complement strand
CTGTTATGATGATTCCATCAGTGTTCGTATTGTGGGATTTTCCCGGATATGAATATAGTACTGGAAGTCCAAAAATATTTAGAATATTATTTTCATAAACATCACCAAGAATTGAATGAGACCTGTCACTATCGAAAAGAAGGATACCCTTATACCCGGCACCTGAATCAGCATCGGCATACGCATTAATCGATACGCACAGTATAATTACTGTAAATATTATTTTATAAAGTATACAAATTGATGTAGTTTTATTTCTCATTTTATTCGATACCTGGTTGAATCAGATTATGTTATAATGCATTGATAATATTAGCCTGTTCCAGTGATTATTCTTATGTGTATTATCAAGCATGCTATGAATATTCCAGTACTCCCAGGAGAACTTCGCGCTTAAAGACTCTGTTAAACGATATGCAGGGGTTATCCGGGTTATATTTAGAAGATCGTATGCGTCTTCTCCTTCTATTGAGAAAAAAATATATGATTTCAATTCTGTGTCAACAGTAATAGAATTTGTCAATGAAAGAGTCAATCCAATTTTTAATGGAATACTTACACTGTAATAGAAGTTTTGCCGACGATCCCCATAAAAATTTGATCTGAATATGGGGCTGAGCTCACCCTCTTCTTCTTCGGGAATATTCGTGGCATTCAACGAAGAATTTACAGAAGGACCACAACCGGCCATGAAGTTGAATGCCTGCAATAAACCTGAATTATTTTCATATAAGTACTCCCAGGCGATGGCCCTGAACACGAAGTATTGTATATGTGGATGATGTTCATAGACATCTTCATCCCATGTAAAATCATCGAAATTTGCCTCGGGTCGGAAGTACTCCAATCCCATAAATATACCGGAGATTTCTATTGAGTTATCTGAAGAATTTGAAGAACGATTTTTTGTTCCAGTTAGTAGATAATGAATATCATAGGTGTGTTCACGTATACGACTGTTGGCACTTATATAAGCGAAAAATGACAAATAATCACCGGTACCCAGTTCTTCTGTTGGCAGGGTAGAAAAACGGGAAGGGTTGTACACCAGGTCAAATCCCAGTATTAATGAACCAGCAGGTTTGCGGGGTAAGATATACCTGTCGTGAAACTGGTTATAACCGACAAACGCTGATACGGTATATGATTTTTCAGGGACCGCTTCATATGGTTTATGCTGAATTTGAATAAGATATGGCAGAATTATTCTTCTAATATTTTCAGGTGTATTTTCTGAATCTCGAAATTTGAAAGATCGTTGTGCGACGGATTTATTATGTGTCACATTTATTCGATGCTCTACAATATTTTCAACCGATTCAGATGAAATGTGAACAATAATTTTTTGGTAACCGTTTTTGTAACGATATGCACGGAATTCATGACCATCAATAGTAGTCTTCCATGAATTTTTTTTCAGTATATTATTATAATCATTAAATAAAAGTTTGTATATTGATGAATGATTTGCCCCTTCAGCATATACATTATTAAACAGAGACAAAATGATTAAAATAGTTAAAAAAGTAATTATTATATTCTTCATATATTGTTCGTGTATTCTTTATGTTATCTTCGGATAAATTTGATATTTAATCAATATGAATATGTTCATGATAATAATGTGACCAAAAGGTATAATAAATTAATTTTAGTCAATTAAAATTTAATTATCAAAATGGGGGTATAGTTTTTACTATTTAGGCGAAAGATTGATGGTATGACCGGGAAATATTCTTGCCGGGTGGTCAATGATGTCCCTGTTCAGCCTGTATATTTCTGGCCATCTTTCATAGGTGCCGTACATTTTACGGCTTATGATAACAAGGGTATCACCTTCCTGAATTCGATATTTAATATAATCATTTTCTTGTGATTCATGTATAGAAACTGGTATTTCTCTGGTTTTTTCACTGACTGTTGATTTCTGAGATTCTGGTAAATCCGTGCTCAATGGTGTTTTACTGCTTTCACCGGGTATTGTCTTATTAAACATGAATATTGCCAACCCTGCTATTATGGCTATTATTAAGAAAATAATAGCAGCTGCAGGTTTAAAAATATATTTTTTTGCGGGTTTCTCTAGAGAAGGAGCAGTCAACTTCAACTCGGCATTGTAAAGATCAATAATGTCGCGGGCCCATACAATATATTTTTGCGAGCCAAGTTTTTTAATATTTTTAATACCTAATGATTCAGAAAGTGCAGATGCCTCAGCTTTACCAAGACCGCGAAAAGCTGTAACAGGTGAACGAAGGATTTGTTTTAAAGATTTATCCTTATACCGGGCAGTGAAGTTTGATTCATACTCAATCGGATTGTATTCGTCGGGAGATTTTTCAAATCTGCATATTTCATGTGCTATTTTACCATACCTGTATTCAGCAAGATCTTTAATAGTATGAATATTCAGCTTATCCTCAAGTATTTTTGTCTTTTTATTGCTTATTCCCTGCATGGCATGAACAGGGGCCCGGGCAACGTCATAAAGCGATTTATCTTCATAGTCACATACTAACCTGTGCTTGTAGTCAATACTTCTTGCCCAGGTGATGTATTTCAAAGTCGATAGATCCCTTATAGTATGAAGGTTCAATGATTTATTAAGCAATTTGGCGTTTTTCCTGCTCAATCCATACAGTGCATTGATAGGGGAATCTGCAAGCTCAGAGGGTGAGAGATTTCTGTACTTTTTGACCAGCTTGTCAGAAAAGTATTCTTCATCGATTGTATGAGCACCTGAATCTGAAAGCCTGCATATTTCCCGTGCCCAATGGAAGTACCTTAAATTAGCCAGGTCTTCGATGGTGTCTACGTGGAATGCCTTGTAAAGGGATAATGCGCTTCTGTCACTTATGCCGTGAAGTGCATACACAGGGGAATCGTAGAGTTCACCAGCCGGTAAAGATGAAAAATCTTTGGTAATTTTCTTTTTTAGTTTCATTCTAAATTAATAATATCATCAGGTTAGAACAGCAGCAAGCATTTCATTGTAAATTTTTATAAAAAAATTCTGGTAAAAAGAAGTGAAAAAAGTGATGACGTCCTTAACGCTAATATAATCAATCAAAGGATTTTTTTTGAAACGAATAGCATTTCACTTCTTCTTAATTTTCTGCATATATACATCGGGTTTAAATGTAGCTTTCGCAACTGGAGTTAACTATCCTGAAACTGGAATAAAAGAAGAGGATTCAACATCATTCGAATGGGGTCCATCACTATTGTTTCTCAGGATGAACCATTATAGAGGTTCGGACCAGTACATGAACAAGGTTATACCGTTTCCGTACTTTTGTTATGAAAGTAAACATGTTGAAGCAGAACCTTCATATGTAAGAGGTACCATATTTGATAACAATTATTTTTCTTTGAAAATAAGTGTGATGGCCGGTTTGTCCGTTGACAGTACCGAGAACGCGGCAAGAAAAGATATGCCTGATCTTGATTACCTGTTCGAGATTGGTCCCATGCTGATTCTTAAATTATGGGAATCAGATGATAACATACACCAGTTAACTTTAGAATCTCCATTTAGAAGAGTATTCTCCACAAATTTTACCAGCGTGGACCAGGTGGGTTGGTGGTCCGTGCCATATATAAATTATCGAATAAATCCAAATAAATACACACTTGGTTTCGGTGCTGATCTATCCACTGCTGTCATGTTCGCCGACAACGGGTATCATGATTATTTTTATTCAGTTGATAAAGAATATGCCACCACCGAAAGAACGGAGTACAACGCAATTGGTGGATACTCAGGTGTCCAACTTTGCATGGTGCTGGAAAGAAGAATTGGAAATTTCATCTTTATACCGGTTGTTCGATATGATTATTTAAAACGAGCAGTATTTGAAGATAGTCCCCTTGTAAAAACTAAAAGTTATTTTGCCTTTCTCCTTGCCGGTATATACCTGGTGAAATGAATAAAAAAACTACACAGGATGTTACACATAAGCTAACTATAGGTACCTTGTTGCTGTATGGCATGCCGATGATTGGACTTGGATGCATGTTGATACTTGTTAACACCTACCTGATGAAATTCTCTACCGATGTTCTGATGATTACACCTGTTGTGATGGGTGTTGTATTTGGATTATCAAGGATGGTAGAAGCGATATCTTCTCCATTATTCGGTTACCTGGGAGATAAAACAATATCCAGGTTAGGACGTAGAAGATCATGGATGCTGGCCTCTGTAATTCCCCTGTCAATATTCTCCATAGCAGTATGGAGTCCCCCGCGTTCCCTTTATGGTGTATCGCTTACCGCATGGATGACAATATGCATATTCGGTATCTTTATTGGTATCACCATGTTCGTGGTGCCTGAACTATCACTTGGAGCTGAATTGAGCACAAATTACAGGGAACGTAACAGGTTGTATGGTTCTTATAATATTTTCATGAATCTTGGACAGTTCATTGGGCTTGGTGGAATGTACCTGATGATAACATCACAGGATCCAAGAGGTACCGCGATTAATGTTATGGCTACCATAACAATTGCAACTGTTATAATGATAACTGTTATGGTGATGTATATACGGGAAAGGCCTGATTACCAGGGCAGGGCGGCCACAAGACCGCTACAGGCATTCGCGGATGTCTGGAAAAACAGGCACGCGAGGCTTGTAATACTGGTATGTTTTATAGATAGTCTTGGGGTAGCAGTAATGAGTATTTTAACTGTCTATTTCGCAGAATACATACTCGGTACCCCTGAAAAAACACCTTATTATATAGCAGTCTTCATGTGTATGGCGACCATATCCACCCCTCTGTGGGTCAAGCTTGCTGATTATTTCGAAAAAAAAACTATTCGAATAGTTTCGTTTTTGATTATGGGATTTGGTTTTGGTTCAACATATTTGATTGGCCCGCACAACTCCGATGTAATGTATATCCTGGCTGCTATTCTGGGAACCGGGGCTGGATGCGCGATGACAATTGGATTTTCAATACTGGCGGATATAGTGGATTACGATGAATATGTGACAGGGCAAAGAAAAGAGGGGTCATACTTTTCAATATATTTCTTTATTTTTAAAACCGGACTGGGTATTACACTTTTTCTTACAGGATTCATACTTGAGTTGGCTGGATTTCAGCCGAACACCATGCAATCAGGTGTTACCAGGTTAGCCATGCGGTCAATGTATGCTTTTTTCCCACTGTTTTTTTACATGTTAGCAATCGCAATATTTTTAAAGTATAATTTAAACAGAACGGAACATAAAAGAATTCGACAAGTAATTGATAGTCGTTCAGAAATAGTGTAATTTTTATCCTTGAACTTATTTAAAAACACGTATAGTATCAGCAAACAATAATACAATGTTAAAGGAGTTAATCCAATGAAGTACAACAGGGTATTGCTTTTAATCGCAATTATAATTATGATAACAGGTTGTGGCACTGATAAGAATATTTTGCAGAACGCTACAGTTGTTTTTTCGGTGGGTAATGTACAGACCGTTGACAAATCGGGTATTAAAAATGATGTTGTCAAGGGTGATACACTGGCAATCGATTCATATGTCAAAACGGGTGATAATTCACAATGCGCGGTTCAGGTAGGGAATACGGCAATCGTGAAGATTTTGGATAATACCACTATCAAGGTGGAAAAATTATTCGCTGATGGTATTGACACATTATACCTTGAAAAAGGGAAAATTCTTTCGAAGGTCAAAAAATTACGAAAAGATCATGAATTTAATATTAGAACAGAAACTTCACTGGCAGCGGTCAGGGGAACAACATTTAGTGTCAGTTATTATCCTGGTAAAAATATAGTGGCTGTATCAAAAGGTAAAGTTGAAGTAACCAGGATAGAAAAGAAAGAAAGCAAAATCGCAGAAAGTGGAGATGCAATTGTAATTACAGATTCACTGCAAAGCCGAAACACATCAGAAATTGAAGAGCTTGAATTAGAAAAAGTTGAATCAATAGATTTTATTAAATCAAGAGATGAGCTGAAGAGCGAAAAAGGGGTAATTTTAGAAGAAAGTATAAAAGATCGGAATGAAGAAATTGACCAGAAAATAAATGAAATAGAGAAAAAACTAGCTCCCAAAACCCTGTCAGAAATAAAAGAACGTTATGACAGGATTGATGAGATAACTCTTTACAGTGGCAAGATACATCGAGGTGTCATACTTTCACGTGGGAAAAACTTTAAAATACTGACAACCACCGGCACAGTAATTGTCCCCAAGAACAAGATCAAGAGGACAAGAATAGTTGAATAACTGATTAACTAAACAATGACCGGACCGGCATTCTCATTTTATATCGAGCCGGATTGAATATATATTTCCGGGGGGCATTTATATTTCAAAATCGTCAATTATCAACACGTCATCAAAGCCTTCTGAC
>CAZVRB010000071.1:0-19006 GCA_964629365.1 uncultured Leptospiraceae bacterium | reverse complement strand
GAGCCCACCTGGCCAGAATTTAACGCGCTTCCTCCGGGCCGGTATACTCCGTGGGTACCGCAGCATTCACCCACCGGGAAAAAGTTTTTTACATTTGATTCCCACCAGTGATCCGCCACAAGCCCGCCGTTCATGTGCTGATGACACACGGCGATTTCCAGTGGTTCTGCAGCCAGGTCAATTCCCTTTTCGTAGTACAACCGGTATGCGGGTTCGTTCATCTGGCGAAGTCTTTTTACCGGGGAGTCTTCGTCTGCCCCTGAGTTTTCAAGGTATTCTCTTACTATGGTTGGCAGATGTTTCATTTGAAATGTAAAGTTCTCTATCGAAGGATTATGCCGAAAGTCCATGAACACCCGTCTACCCTTCACTTTCTGCTGGTAATACACCAGCAGGTCTACCAGTGATGAGCCGTATCCCGATATTTTGCGCACATCAAATGGCCACTGGTATCCCTTCAAGAACTGCGCCGTGAGTTGTGTCATGGCATCGGGGAAGAAGTCGTTCAGAAATTCACGTTCATCAGAACCATCTTCACTGGTAGAGATATATCGGGGCAACACCTGCTGAAAACTGCCCGACAGGTTCCACCTTACTTTTGTTGAGGCTATACCAAACTGGTTTTCCGTGAGATTCTGCGCCCTGGCTCCCCCCCTGAGGGCCAGCCCCAGCGCCCCAACCTGGGAATGGGGATATACCGAATCCCTGAAAAGGGCACCCGGCCCCCCTGTTCCGTATATTATATACGGGGCTTCAAGCAATACCAGTCCGCTTGCTGCATCGTCTTTCCTGGATTTGTCTATGGCAATAATCCCTTTACAGGCAGGAGCTTCACCCGGCGGGGTATCTACAATCATATCCATGATAAAATACTTTTCAAGGACGGGAATTCCAAGTTGACGAATCTCGTTTGCCAGTTTCTCATACATCATTATGGATGTGCGTGGCCCCGCTGATGTTCCCCGTCCCCTCTCATCGTGGTCGGTTATATATCCCGCGTATTCCCCGTATTCATTATGGGGGAAGCCCACCCCCAGCTCAACAAGATGAAAAAATTCCCGTTCAGACAGGGCTGCCTCCACAAGCGCGATATCCCCATGCATACACTGACCGCTGAAAAGATCAAAGGCCATTTCCCTTATACCGTCCCTTGTATCTCCCCCGGGGTTCAGCCTGTAGTATGTCTGTTTATCTGAACCGGTATTGGCGGACGTTCCCGCTCCCATTCGGGCTGTTACTATTACCACGTCCTCAATTCCCAGCCTTTTACAATGCAGTGCCCCGTTCAATGAAGCCGTACCCGACCCTGCCACGATAACTTCGCAGGATATTTTCGGTATGGTTCGTCCATCGATAGTGAGATGGGATACACGCACGGTTATAATCTCCTTATGTGAAATCCGCCATCCACGTTAAGCACAGAACCGGTTGAATATGGATGATAGCCTTCCACGATTCCCATAACAGTTATGGCTATATCACCTGGTTCACCAATTCGTGGTATTGGCAAGAGTCCCTCATCTACCAGGTGTTCATACCTGTCCAGCACCCCTTCTGTCATTGCGGTTTTGATAATTCCCGGGCGAATCTCGTAGACCCCCACGTTGTTTTGCGCAAGCCTGGCAGCGAACACCTGCGTCATCATCGACATGCCCGCCTTTGATATACAATAGTCCGCCCGATTGGTTGAGACGGTATAGGCAGACAGCGAGGATATATTGATTATGTATGATGTTGATTCATGATTCATAAGCTCAGCAGAGAGCAGCCTGGTGAGCATGAATGGTCCGGTTAAATTAACATTAAACAGGCGGGTCACATCATCCCGTTCAAGTTCCAGAACGTCCTTTCTGTCTTTTGTAGACATACCGGCATTATTCACCAGCACTTTCAGCTTACCTCCCAGTTGCTGGATCTTTTCATGGATAGCCATGTGCGTGATGTCATCTGCCACGTCCCCCTGCACGTAATGACAGATGTTTTCATCACCTGAAGATTTGCGCAGTTCACCCATAAATTCTGATATCTCTGAAATCTCCCTGCGGCCATTAAGGATGACGGTTAGCCCCTTATCTACCAGTGATCGGGCAATGGCTTTGCCGATCCCCGAGGTGGACCCGGTAACGACGGCCAGTGTTGATCCAGGGGATGTTTTCATCACGATTTCTCCTTATCCTGTTTGTGTATCACTGAATCACCCGGGATGAAACTACCGTTCACCTCCAGGCGCAATTCCCTTGTTTCTTTTCTTGTGATATTATCAAGCAGCCAGCGTGCTCCCAGGAAACCCATGTCATAGGTTGAAAGACTTATGGTGGTGATTGACGGGCTGAAAATGCGGCGCATTGGCGAGTCATCGAAACCGGTGATTCCCATGTTTTCGGGAATACTGATGCCCCTTGACTGAAATTCTCCTATCAGCCGTATGGCGAAATTATCGTTAAAACAGGCTACCGCGTCGCAGCCATTCTCAACAAAGTATTCAGCGGCAGTATGATTGATATCCTCGATCTCTTTAACCGTGTACACCGGCAGGTTATCACAAGTACCCGTATTTTCATGCGCGGCCAGCAGGTATCCCCTGTACCGGTCTTCATTGACGGGTATATCTGAGCAACCAAGATATCCAATTTTTTTATAGCCCTGCCTGTAGAGATAGGTTCCAAGTGTCAACATTCCCTGAAGATTGTTACATGATATATAGTTTTCACCCTCGTATGTCCGGTTGAGAAACAGGTATGGCACCCTTCCTCGTCTCAGGATATGTAACGTGTCTTCAGAAAGTGTACCGAATGCACATATAATGCCATCACTTTCAATGGCTTCTGTTTTTACCTGTTCTTCTAAATCGCCAAATGTCTGCACCTGCAGGTGACATTTTACCGTATCAAATGCCCCGTGTATGGCTGTAACAAGTTCTCCCATATCATAAAATGGGTTTACTGCAAGCTGCGAATGTTCTGGAACCGCGATGATTATGGTTACCATGCTTCTGCTGATAGGACGCCTGCGTTTCTGCACGGTAAAGTTATATTTTTTTGCGGTATCAAGCACCCTTTCCCGTGTATCATCAGATATGCCGGGTTCATTATTCAATACTCTTGAAACGGTACTTGCCGACACATTGCATATTTTTGCTATATCTTCAAGTGTGTTCACTTCTTTCATTTCTTTCATTTCTTATCCTCATTATCATATACTATACAATGTACCGGGTCATGTTTCTTTAAAAGCCTTGAGCATCCCCCGCAGAGGGTACAGTAATTAACCTGGTCAGCATTGCCATCCATGATTTTGCGGGGAGTCAGGGGATCAGCCAGGTTCTGTCTTCCAAATCCCACAAGGTCAACGTAGTTTTTTTTGAGGTTTTCCTTGGCAAGCATGAGCCCTTCTTCGCGTGCAGATGAATATGCCGAACCAATTACCGTTAAACCCGGAAACTGTTCTTTTACCAGCTTCTGATACCTGAAATGATAGTAGAGAAAAAAGCTGTTACTCTTTACCGGCCTGGTCACATGGGGAGTCACTGCCGGAATTCCCGCTGATACGTTTATGTAATGGGCTCCCGCTTCTTTGCATAAGGCGATACTGTCCATCATATCATCAGTATTCTCTATTAATTCATCGGGATCATCTGTACCACATCCACCCCTGATGCCCTCGTATAAAGATATTCGCGATCCAAGAATTAATTCCGGGAAGTCACGTGATGCTTTTTGAAATATTTCCCGAAGTATCCGGGTGCGTCCCATGGGGTCATTGCCATATCCGTCTTCACGGGTATTTGCAGGCCGCAGCATCTCTCCAAGCAGGTATCCGTGACATGCCTTGATGTCAACCCCATCGGCACCCGCCATTGCTGCAAGTCTAACCGCATGGTGAAACTCATCTGTAATTCGTGATAATTCATCCGTGGTAAGCACCTGGCAGCTGTCATCTTCATCTTCATACATCTTCACCCGGCGTGAAAAACTGCCGCTTTGCCTGCCGGAATGGGTTAACTGAAAGATAAGAAGTGATGATTCATTTTCTTCGCGAAAGGCGTTTACCAGGCGCTTAAAGCCATCGAGGTTCTTTTCGTTGATTATAAGACCATTGGGCCTTGCAAGACTTTCCGGGGTGACCGAGACCGCTTCAAGGGATACTATTCCCCATGATCCCCTGGCAAGCTTCCGGTACCTTTCTACTATTGCGTCACTGACATTTCCACCGTCTCCAGCGCGATTGATTTCCATGGCCTGGGCAAAAAATCGGTTGGACACGGCTCTATCGTGTATGGTATAGTTTTTTTTCAATTCATTGTAATTATCCATGTGTTATTTATACTATTGCATGCAAATATTGCAAGTATTTTTTGTGTTTGGTTTTCCTGTGTTTCATCCTGTCCGGTATGTATCTCCGGGTGATAACATTTATATTGATGAATAGAAATAAGTTTCATGGTTTGAAAGATTATTGGGTTGAGCATGAATTGCGTATATTCAATGTGTAATGATTCTAGAAAGGACTAATTACAAAGAATCTATTATTTCATTGATCTTTTCTATGAACTGACGTGCCCTGGCAATTGAATCACCGGCTTCTTCTTCACCAAGTTCAATAAAATCTCCATAATCAGAATCAAGCCGTCTTGCCTGAAGATTGCGGAAATATTCGCTATATTCTTTAGGTAGCATACCAGTCTTTACAAACTCTTTGGAGATCATGGTTTTTACCCCTTCATGTGTTTCCGGATCAATGCCACGCAATATCAACAATCCTTTCGCGGCTGAGAGTACCGCGTAATAGGCCCGATTAATAGAAGATTCGTAAGAATCATTATTTAAAAGAAACTGCGCGTCCTCAATAAGTGACTGTGCTTTCTGCAAGCGATATGCTGAAAGTTCTTTTTTCTGTTCAGTTGAGAGAGTCATATATTATAATACCATCATTCTCTATATTTGTAATAAACCTGCTGCCCATTTGACTGTTCTTTTGATACTCTGCCTCTGTTCGAATAACCGGTGATAAGGGAATACTATAGTCCATTTCTATTTCATGCAACACGTGAATAATCTCATTTTTAATTTGTATGTCCATCCGATCCATCACAACCAGTATATCATAATCCGAGTTTCCGTTGAAATCACCCCTTGCCCGTGAACCGAAAAGCACTACCCGTGTCACACCAGTCACGTTGCTGATATCACTTTGCAGTCTCAGCATTGCTTCCTTTTCTGTTGGTGTCATGAGTATTTCGCGATATGTCTCAAGTGTTTTCAAAACGAACTGCCATTGTAATATTTATGATACTTAATGTTATATTTTCTATACTTTATTGTCAAACAATATACTAATGAGTAACTTCATCAGGGTGATCTTGAACTCGTATGGGGATAAGTTCATCTGGGCGGTGTATGACACAATAGATTTTACAGGTATTACAGAAAGTTTGAATCATAAAACAAAGCCCTCAAACCCGTCCGCCGCAGGCGGACACCTTTGCGCGCGACTTGTTCGACGAGGGATCCTGGGCAGCAGGTCTTGAGGAGTTTTCGCGACAGCCCTCGCGGCGTTGATCGACGGCACGGGGGATTGCCAGGGGTTTTTTTTTGTCATTCCCGCGAAGGCGGGAATCCATTCAGTAATACTAACCTGTCAAATATATCAGCCAACCGGGATTAGCTTTCAAAATTATTTTACTCTTAATCAGGTTACCGTGAATACCTGTGTAAATCGTACCGTTTTTCCCTGCGGGCTGAGATATATACATAATACTGCGTGCTTTTTACAACTGGATTCCCGCCTTCGCTGGAATGACATTATAAAAATTGTCAGCGCGAATGAGTCAGTAATTACTTAAAGGACTCTACAAGATTACTGATACTACAATAAAGTGAACGCTTTCGTAGGAATAGTCTCCAACAGTCGACCTTATGCGGTATCCGCCTTTGGCGGATGGTTTGAGGGCTTTTAAAAATATTATTCTTGATAGAAAAATACCACTATTTAACTATGACAGCAAACTTGACACTATTGCCACCGACTTCTGGAGTATACACAGTATGGAAACCTATCATATTAAAACTATAGCAACCGATGCCTCATTTCTTGATACACTTACACATGTTTCAGAAACCACAGGCATAACCCTGAAAACTATCGATACAACACCCCTTGACGAGATAAGGTCTGATGAAGATGAAAAGACCATCCATATACTCCCTGTTACTGCTGACTGGAACAATAAAATCCAGGTTCTGCGACAGAGAATAACCGGGCCTATTGTATTCACCACCAGTGAAGAATACCCGGGTTTACTCGATACAATTCAGAATATGGATTTTACATATTTACTTCAGCTCCCCGTAACCACGTATACCCTGCATTCACTGATCATTGCAATAATTGATGCAGAGAATCACAGAAGCAGGTTGCATGAATGCACTTCCCATTTTACTGAGATACTGGATAACATCAATGATATAGTGTACGGACACGATCTTGATGGAAACATAATACATTTCAATGCAAAATCATGCGAACTCACAGGATATTCAGCAGAAGAATTATCGACGATGAATGTATGGGAAGTTCTCACCGATGATTCTATTGATACAGCCAGGCAGATGGTGCAGGATAAGCTTACGGGAGCACCTTTTACAACTTATGAAGTCATGATGCGAACCTGTGAAGGAAAAGAGTTTCCGGTGGAGGTGAACTCAAGAATACTTTACAAGAACGGAGAACCAGTGGAGGTGCTGGGTATCGCCAGGGATATTACTGAAAGGAAAAAGGCTGAAGTAGAGCTTCGTGAAAGCGAAGAACGATTCAGAACATATACCGAGTCAACTTCGGTAGCCATAATGATATACCAGGATAATCAGTGGATATACGCCAATCCCGCAGCGGAAAGAATAACCGGGTATTCAATTGAAGAACTAAAAGTTATAAATTTCTGGGAATTCGTGCATCCTGATCACAGGGAACTGGTTAAAGAGCGTGGACTGGCAAGACAGCGGGGAGAAAACCCTGAAAACGAGTATGAATTTAAAATACTCACCAGGGATGGCAAGACACGCTGGGTAGAATTCAGGGCCGACATTATTGATTATGCCGGACAGAGGGCTGTGCTCATATCGGCTATTAATATTACTGATCGGAAACGAATGGAAGAAAGCCTGAGAAAGTCACTTGATGACAAGGTGATATTGCTGAGAGAAATACACCATCGGGTAAAGAATAATTTCCAGATAATCACCAGCCTTCTTAATCTACAGGCCAGGAATACTGACAACCCGGATATAAACAGGTACTTCAGCACCATATACAACAGGATACGGTCAATGGCACTGGTGCACGAGAAATTATATCATTCTGAAAATATCGCCTCCCTTGATTTTAACAGTTACATACATTCACTGGTCAGTGAACTGAAACAGGCATATTCACGAAATTCTAATATTGACATCCAGGTGAAAGGAGAGAAAATTCATCTTACACTGGACCAGGCTGTTTCATGCGGGCTTATCATCAACGAGCTTATCTCAAACGCCCTCAAGTATGCCTTCGTCGAAAGTACGGGTTTTGGAGAAATAATAGTATCATTATCATCCAATGGTAATGGTTTTAAAAAAATATCCGTTTGTGACAATGGAATCGGTATACCAGATAAAGTAATAAAGGAATCCACCGGCACCCTCGGCATGCAGCTGGTTCATCTTCTCACTGAACAGATGAATGGTTCACTGCGCATAGAGAACACCAATGGCACCGAGTGTGTTATAGAGGTTCCACTGAACTGATCTACTGTTTCAGACTCTTCAGGTAGGCATAAAGAAACCTGTCAATGTCTCCTTCCATTACGTGTTCAACGGAACCAATTTCCATATTAGTTCTATGGTCTTTTACCATGGTATATGGCTGAAACACGTATGACCTGATCTGGTTTCCCCAGGAGATGTCTTTTCTCTCACCCATCTTCTCCAGCTTCTCATCTTCCAGTTCCTTTCTGCGCATTTCATATATCTTTGACTTGAGCACCTTCATGGCCGAAGCCTTGTTTTTATGCTGGGATCGTTCATTCTGGCATTGCACCACGATACCCGTCGGTTCATGGGTGATACGAACTGCGGAATCCGTCTTGTTTACATGCTGTCCACCCGCACCGGATGCCCTGTAGGTATCAATCTTCAGGTCATTCTCATTTATTTCAACATCTATGTCTTCAGGAACCTCTGGTATTATATCAACCGAGGCGAAAGATGTATGACGTCGTTTATTAGAATCGAAAGGGGATATCCGCACCAGGCGGTGTATACCACCCTCTCCCTTAAGAAGACCGAAAGCATATTCACCCTTCAATAGAATAGTTACATCCTTAATACCCGCTTCTTCGCCGGGCATATAACTTATTACTTCCACTTCATACTCATTTTTTTCAGCCCATCGCATGTACATTCGCAAAAGCATGCTTGCCCAGTCCTGCGACTCGGTACCACCCGCTCCGGGATGTACTGACAGAAAAGCATTTTTCAGATCATCTTCTTCTGAAAGTAACTCAAGTGTTTCAAGCTGATCGAAGCGTTTTTCAAACTCGTCAAAACGTTTGGTGCTTTCCCTCACCAGTTCAGAGTCGTTTTCATCGATAGCCATTTCCAGCAATTCAACAGTTTCACCTATCTCCTGTATAAGTTCATCCCATGGTTCGATTTTTCTTTTCAGACGGCTTATTTCCTGGCTTACACGGGCACTGTAATCCTGGTCAGACCAGAAGTCAGTTTTATATGATTCCTGTTCGAGTTCACGCAGACGCTTCTTGTTGTCAGTAATATGTAAACTATCATACAGTTCGTTTACCTTTTCGTAGAGGGTCTGCATCTCCCGTAATATCTCTTTAGGATCTTGTAGTTCCAATCGGTACTCCTTGCTGATTATAATTCATAATGACAAACAAATACTCACAATATTGCCGCAAACGGTCAACTGTTTTACCGGCCCGCCTGAAATCATGTGAAGAATGTATTCTTTAAATGCCGGCTAAAGGCAATTTCAAGTTCTTCAGAAGATTCATACCTCTTGGAAAATACCCTTTCCCACATTTCAGGTGTTTCCATACACATATACACAAAGGGTGTGCGGGTATATTTTTCGATGGTTTCTTTCATAAATAGATACATGTCAAGTCTTTCCGGTTTAAAATATCGCAACTTGCCGTCTATACCCGGAAACATTTCCTCCGAGGTTATGGCTTCACTGGGAAAGTGCCCCCGCATCACCTCCCTGAAATCAGGAAGAAAACGAAACCCTCCCAGTGATATCCAGGCAATTCGTTCCGGCTTAACGGCATTCATTATATCATGAATTACTATTTCATAATCCTCTTTCCATCCCTTGTAAAGAATTACCGGATCAAAATGAAAAGCAAGAAAATATCCCGACTCTTCAGCCTTTGAGGCCGCCTGAATCCTTTCTTGAAGAGTTGCTGTGCCCTCCTCGTAAAATTCTATGTTTCTCGGTGTATTCATGCTCCATCCAATTACCGCGTTTCCCTTGTTCTTTACTTCTAAAAGATGATCCACGTTGGATGACTTGGTTTTCAGTTCAAGCATGATGTTGGGATATTCAGCACACAGTGTTACCAGTTCTTCACCAATCCCCGTTACATGGTCCATCATGAGAGAATCAGTAAATTCACCTGTTCCAATACGATACACCATGTTTTGATCGGATAAACCAATGAATTTCAATAATTCTTCACGAAGCCTGCCGGTATTTGTAAACTGCATAATGCCATAGAAGTTCAGATATGACAACAGGTAACAGTAGGTACAATTGTAAAAACAGTCGAAACACGTGTTCAACAACCTGTACCTGCAGCATACAACATTTGGAGATCCCGGACACATCTGAAAAAACCTGCCCTGAAAGGGTTTTAAAACAAGCACCTCCTTGGAGGGGACTCCCTTATTTTTTAAGCCTTCCAGTAGTTCTCCCAGTTCTTGCTCATTGGAATATGGGATAGCCCTGTCCTTCACATGTGAAACAAAACGGCGCACCATGTCGGCATCATCGTCCACCCCGTAAAGTACATACTTAATGTCATCAATAGTAACCATATTCAACATTGCACCTGATTTTATTTTTCCCCCGTTACCCGTTACCCGTCACCCATCTTTCTCACATGAATACCCAATTTTACTTGACCAGGCTGCACATATCCTTTTAAGATAAAACACAATATTACACATTATACCAGTATGACATTCAATATCATAAAAATGAGGTGGATTTATGGGCTGCCTGTTCTGCAATATTATAAACGGTGAAACACCATCTGACAAGGTATACGAGAATGACAGTGTGTATGCATTCAGGGATATCAATCCACAGGCCCCGGTGCATATACTTGTTGTGCATAAAGAACACACGAAAAACATAGACGAAACCACACCGGAAAACAGTCATATCTACAGCGATATTTTCATGGCGGTAAAAGAAATTGCCAGCCAGGAGAAACTGGATAATGGATATCGGATAATCATAAATAATGGTTCCGCCGCGGGACAGGTAATATGGCACCTGCATGTGCACATCCTGTCCGGAAAAGATAATATGGGACCGATGATATCGAACTAGAAGTTATTTTTCTTTCATCTTTTTCTTGCGGGGAGGCAGCAGAAGCAATACTTTCTCTACCGACCTGTCCGTTGCTTCTTTAACCTGGAAAACGAACCCTTCATGTTCAAACTTGTCCCCTTCACGGGGGATTTTACCCAATCTGGATATAACAAACCCTGCTACCGTTTCGAAGTCGTCTTTTAAAATATAAATGCCGAATTTTCTCTGGAAGAACTCAATATCCAGGTCGCCCTGTATGATGTACTTTCCATGTGATATCTCACGGATCAGCTCCTCCTCGGGATGATCGCGTGTCTGTATCTCTCCCACTATCTCCTCGGCGATATCTTCGTCGGTCAGTAATCCTTCAACCGCCCCGTGTTCGTTCACCACGAATACCAGTGGTTTTTCCACCTCACGCATTTCCGATAACAATTCATATATCCGCTTGGTATTGGGAACAAAATACGGTTGTCTTAAAATTTCATCAATAGATTGTACCGATGTCTTTTTCAAAAGATCCTTGTACAGCACATACCCGATAATATTATCAACCCTGTCTTCATACACGGGAATTCTGGAGAATCGTGTCTTCTCGATAGATTTTACCAGTTGCCGAATGGCCTGCCTTCTCTCGATTGAAATTACATCGATAAGGGGGGTCATCACCTCCCTTGCCTTTATCTTGTTAAAGGACAGTATCTCGTTCACGAAAAAATGATGCTTATCGTCAATGATACCTTCTTTCTGTCCAAGCCTGAACATGACATCGATCTCATCCTTGGATGAGATGATTGATGTAGAAGACTTTTCAATCTTTAATCGACGCTTCAGCAGATTGGGAAATAATAATGATAATCTCACCAGTGGCCGCAGAAAAAGGAAGAAGAATGAAAGGAGATGAACAAATAACAACAGGTATGATTCGGCCTTCGAACGGGCAACGATCTTTGGAGTAATTTCACATAACACAAGAAAAACAAGTGTTTGTATTACTGTCACGATTAAAAGACCTGTTTCATCAAGCAGGTATGCTTTTGTAGCAAGATAGGTGATAAAGGCTGTAGCCGTGATATTGGCAATATTATTGCCAATCAATATCATGCTGAGGGCATCTTCCTGGTTTTCAAGAATCCGCCGTGCAAGTCCGGCCCGTATGTTTCCCTTTTCATGGAGATTCTGTATCAGTATATGATTGGACGACACAAGAGATGTCTCTGAACCTGAGAAGAAAGCTGACATCAGTATGCAGATAAATGTGAGAATATTATATGTAATTATAAGGTCAGTACTCATTTTTTCAGTTTTTATTTTTAATTTCGATGGATTTAATACTGTTTCGAGAAATATTTCTTACGGTGAGAAAATAATTTCCCGCCACCATGGTCTCTCTTCTGCGGGGAAAATGCCCCAGCGTCTCTATTATAAATCCGGCCACTGTCTCGGTTTCTTCGCTGAAAAGTTTTTCATTGAATTTATCATTAAAATCATCTAACTGCATGTCACCGGGAATTATTGTTATATTCTCATCAAGTTTTCTTATTTCATTTTTCGGTGAATCTTCCCATAGAATGTTCTCCCTTCCCAGGAGTTCTGATATGATCAATGGAAGTGATACCACACCCGCGGTACCACCATACTCATCAACCACTATGGCTACTTGTATCTGTCTTGTTAAGAATTCGGCAAGAAGTTCACCCAGTTCTTTCGAGGCGGGATAATGATCAATGGTATGCATGAGCCTGCTGATTTTTTTACCCTTCTTCATGCCATATCTATAGGGAATAAGGTCGCGGGCATCAAGCACCCCTACGATATGATCAGGATCGTCCTTGAAAACCGGTACCCGCACCTGTCCGCTTTCAAGAAATATACCGGTTGCCTCGTCAATATCAGCGTCCACGCTTATGAACACTGCCTTGTTACGTGGAATCATTACATTCTCTGCTTCTTTCTTTGAAAATCGTAAAACATTTCGAATGAACTCACTCTCGCTGTTACTTATTATGCCATGCTTTTCTCCGGCTTTTATAGCCTGTGCCAGTTCATCTTCAGTAATGCTTTCACGTTCCTGCAGCTTCAGGTTGAATACGCGTATAAGCCCGTTGGTGAAGGCCAGAAGCACCACGCGCAAGGGGTAAAAAACAGTATGAAATATCCTTAACATGGGAACAGACTTACGTGAATATTTTTCGTAATCATTGATGGTGATAACTTTTGGAGAAATTTCGCAAAGAACAATAATGATGGGAGTAACTAAAGCTATGGCGATAATATGACCATAGTTTGGCCATATTGACAACAGCACACTTGTGGACAGGGCGGACACGATAATATTCACAAACATGTTGCCGATAAGAATCGTAATGAGCACATTCTGGGGAGAACGCATAAGTGAGGAGATATAATACTCATGTGAATCGCTGGAAAGGGCGTACCTGTGCAAATCAGTTTTTTTTATGGAAAATAATGCAGTTTCAGTACCCGAAAAATACGCGGACAGCATGAAGAATACAAGTAAAATGATGATGTTCAGGGTTATAATATCCATGTATGGTGTGGAGTTCTTATGGAAAAAGTTCTGATTCCCTTATTTTTAATATTTTTGCGCATGCTTTTTTAAAACTACCGGTAGGTTCCTGCAAACCCTTTTCAACTTTGGAAAGGTATGATGGAGAACAGTTAAGCATATTAGCCAGTTCATATTGCTTAATACTTTTTTCTTTTCTGACACTCCAGAGTTTATTCTTGAAACTGTTGTTTATCTTCTCAACATTCTTTCCCTCGATTTTCTCGGGGAAGAGCTGCTTTATCGGGATATTCAAATGCCTGGCACAAGCTTTTTTGAACTGTTCTGTAGGTTCCTGTGTTCCTCTTTCAACTTTGCACAGGTACGAAGGCGACACATTAAGGGCCCTGGCCATATCATATTGTTTTATATTCTTCTTTCTTCTGAAATAAGGAATAAGATTTTTAACCAAAACACTTCCTCCTTGAAGACAGGCAGCTGTGAAACCCGGGGCCATGCATCAAATTTCTAGTTTTACGTTAAAGGAATATTTTTTCGTGGATGTATGACCAGAAAAATCACGGGCTGAAACCGTCACGGTGTTCACCCCGTCCCTGTATGATACCTTCGGTATCTTGTAATAACCCTTTTCGTCAAACAAACTATGAAATATATTTCCTGAAATTGTCAATCCATTTTTTGAATTTCCGATAGCATCAAAAGTGACAGAATACACTTTTTTATCATTTACAGATACATCAAGGGAATACACACCACATTTCTCTGATCCCTTTATTGAATCAAAAATATCAATCAGCAGTGGGTAATGCCTGGTTAACCGTATGTTGCTTCCTTCCCTGATTGAATAATAGTGGTCGTCAATTCTTATAAACAGGCCATTGATTACAGGGGGTTTTATATCATCTACCCCCGGCAGCACTTTCATGGGGTTCACTGATTTTCCGGTCTTTCTTTCTATCAATGTAAAGTGAAGATGCCGCCCGTATGATCTACCCGTATTTGCCATCATTCCCAGCAAATCCTCACTGGAATAGGTCTTTTTTTTCGGTACATCATCCTCGAGATGGGCATATAAAGAATACAGTGTATCATTATGACGCACAATCCTGTAATTACCCAGACCGGGGTAATCATCAAGGGGGAACACTGATCTATCCCAGAAAAAAACCAGTTCACCATCAGCTACCGGATATATCTTTCGGTCGGAAGATATAACATCCATTCCGTCATGAAAATGATTGCCCCTGGATTCGCCAAAGGTTGATGTTATGGTAATGTTTTCAGCAGGCCACCTGAAAGACGCGGAAAACAGAACCAGGAAGACAATGCATATATACAGTGATATCTTATCTTTCATATCATTCAGTTCTCCCCTGTGTTAGTATCGGTATTCCCGGTTGGGGTGTCTTCCTGAACCGGAAGATGAAGCGGACAGTATTCACCGGGCTCTGACCCCATGTAAAACAATTCATCTTCTGCCACCCGTGGACACAGCCCCTGCTCCCTGGGAACCATACCGCTGTCAAGGCATATGGTCTGTCGTGTGAGCCCCTCATCGGGCACGATAAACGCCATGGGTGAACTGTTTCTATAGGTACCCCGTATATACTGTCCCCATACGGGAGCCGAGACCACGCCACCTGCCCGTCCCGGTCCCAGGGATATGGCACCCTTGTTATTTCCTATCCATACCGCGGTAACAAGATCGGGAGTATACCCGACGAACCACGCGTCATTGTAATTTGTGCTTGTGCCGGTTTTTCCGGCTACCTCAACAGGCTGTTTCCAGTTTCGCATTATCCATGAAGCGGTGCCATTCTCTTCAAACACCCCTTTTAACATGGAAACGGTAATGGCGCCCGCAACCGGATCGATGATCTTTTCAATATCCTTCCGCTTTTCGCGAATATATCTCATTACCTCTTCTTCTTTGTTCCATACAATGTTGCCGTTATAATCGTTTACGTATCGTATACCGAATGGTTTTATAAATTCACCGCCGTTAACGATGACCGAATGTAATATTGCGTTTTCTATGGGTGATACCTCGTAAGTTCCAAGTGCCATTGAAAGGGTTTTTCCGAAACGATCACCCAGTTCACCCGAGGACATATCAAGTGCATTCTGTAACATTGAAAATATTCTTGAATAACCGGTACGATCAAGCACCTTTACAGATACCACGTTAATCGAACGTCGTAATGCCTCACGAACGATAACCTCGCCAAGATATTTCTTATCATAATTCTCAGGGGCATACCCTCCCTTGAAGACCTTCTTCCTGTCCATAAACACGGTAGAGGGGGTTATCACCCGTTCCTGCAGGGCGGCACAGTATACGATTGGCTTGAATGATGAGCCCGGCTGCCTCCTTATCTGCTGCACGTGATCAAGCTGTGATCGGGCGGTAAAATCATATCCTCCCACGTAAGAGATGAGTTCTCCCGTATATGGATTTACTGCAACAAGAGCCCCTTCAATATTTTCAGATTTTTCCTTTTCTTTCAGCGCCCGTGAGGGACTCTTGTATATTTTGGAACGTTTTACATGATAATCACGCTGCCGCTGTATCCCCGCCCGAAGTGCTTCGACTGCGATGTCCTGCTTCGCGGCGTCAATGGTGGTATACACGCTCAGCCCGCCTTTTTTCACCACGTCCTCACCAAACTTCTCAACGAGTATCCTTCGAATGTACTCGTTAAAGAAAGGGGCCCGGTTCACACGGTACGAACTGTATACAAAGCTGCCAATCAGTGATTCTACAACTTCATCTTCCCTGTTGAATTTCACGTCCCACTTTTCAAGAAATCGTTTGTACTGGTAATCGGCACGGCGCCTGGTTATATACCCCGCGTCAACCATTGATTTCATTATTCGCCGTGTCTTCCTGATAGAATTGCCCAGGTTTGACAGGGGTGAGTATACCCGGGGATTAGAGATGGTTGCCACTATCATGGCGCATTCAGTTTCGTTACACTGGCGTATGGATTTACCAAAAAACATCTCGGCGGTTGACTCCACACCATAGGCACCATTACCGAAATATATGAGATTTAAATACATAGAAAGAATATCCTGCTTGTCATAGCGCTGCTCAATCTCGTGGGCACAGAATGCCTCGTAGATTTTACGCTTGAGGCTGCGTTCCATGTCGGTAAAGAGCACCTTGGCAAGCTGCTGGGTAATGGTGCTGCCCCCCTGTACAACCGACAGGTTGGCAAGATTCACCAGGAAAGCCCTGAATATACCATGATAACTGATACCATGATGCTGGTAGAAGTCCCTGTCCTCGCTTGAGATCACTCCCCGAACCAGCGCCTTCGGGAAATACGAGTATGGTACGATCTCACGTTTCTGCTCAAAGAACTCACCAATTATCTCGTTGTTCCGGTCATAAATCCTGGTAGGAATGTCCACTACTTTCGCCTGCAAGTCTATATCGCTGTAGCTGTACACGTATCCTTCACGCAGTTCTTCGGTTCTGTCTATCAGGCGCTTATACCTGAAAAGCCGTTCAAAGGCCGCTTCACGGTCACCCGCCCACTGCAGGTATACCACACCCACGTATCCGGAGAGGAGTATGGCGCATACCATGGGAATGATAATGAACACCAGCACCCAGTGGCGAAATATCCATTGTACAGCAAATTTGATATATGATAGTACCTGTTGTAGTATTTCCATTATGATATGTTTTCAGCCAGTCCTGTTTTGTATCGTCTTCCCGAAAGCTGCCCGCAGGCACCCCCGATATCGCTTCCCGAGCTTTTTCTAATTGAAATGGGAATATTCATAATTTCAAGCATTTTTACAAAATGATCAATTTCTTTCTGCCCGGGCACCTCAATAGCATGATCACCGGTATTAAGCGGGATAAGGTTCAGCTTGATCCTGTTATACCTGAACATGGTCTTCAGCCTCTTTGCGTCCTCATCAGATATATTGTCCTTTCGCATTACGTATTCTATTGTCAGGCGGTTGCGGGACACGGGAAACTTGTTATTAAGCAGTTCAACAAGCTTTTTCACCGGGTACTTTTTCTCAATGGGCATGTGTACCTGCCGTTTCTCCGGCAGGGTATCGTTCAGTGATATGGCCAGGTTGTAAGGCCGCTTCTCGTCAATAAATCGTTCAATCCCGTCAAGCACCCCGCATGTGGATATGGTGATCTTTCGCACAGAAATGTGAAAACCGAAGGTGTAATTCATGATGTCTGCCGCCTTCAGCACGTTGTCGTAGTTCATGAATGGTTCACCCATACCCATGAACACGATATTGTTATTCTTAAGCCCCGACTGCCGGCGAACCTGCGACAGCTGGTCAAGAATCTCGGCCACATCCAGGTTGCGTCTGAAACCGATCTTCGCCGTCTGGCAGAAGGTGCAGCCCATGGCACACCCCACCTGGCTTGAAATGCACACGGTCAAACGCCCTTCATCCGTGCCGTCGTTCCGTATCAGCACAGACTCAATAAAATGCCCGTCACGTGTCTTAAAAAGATACTTAGTAGTGCTGTCGGACGGGGACGTCATGCTCTCCGCAAGCTCCAGGGCAGACACAGAGTAGCCCTCTGACAGCCTGCGCCGTAGATCCTTGGAAAAATTAGTCATCTCGTCAAAGGAGGAGATGTTCCGCTCATACAGCCAGTTGAAAAGCTGCTTCGCCCGATAGGGCTTTTCTCCCATCTCGTCAAACAGCCTTTCTGCCTCTTCCAGCGAGAAGTTCTTTATTAAGGTTTTTTCTTTCATGTCGGCCGGTTCATTTTTACTCACGGTGAAGTAGTACCCAGTATATTGCAAATAATATTTTTTTCAACTGAATTGTATGAGGCTTAACAAAATAGTGATCACGGAGACACTGAGGTTAAAAAATTATGTGAATTGCAATTTCAAAGATTATTGTTATAAAAATTATTTTCAATTCCCAATAATCCGGAAAGACCCAAATATTTTAAATAAGTTTTGTTTTTTGCTTGCATAATATTACTATTATTATATTCGTGTTACTTGTTATGCGCTATATATAATTTATTATGTTCTCAGGGGGATTTATGAAGAGAATTTTGTTATTTTTGTTCATGTTTTTACTGGTTGTCAGCTTCATTGGTTCAGTTTTTGGGCAGGATAGTGAAGACAGTGATGAAAAATCCGGTGAACCGGCGGTTTACACACTGGGTGAGATACTGGTGAAGGACACCTCTGAAAAGCCTGGGGTTACATCTGTAGTTAAGAAAGAAGATGTTGAGAAGTCTTCGAAAAACGACCTTATCAACGTGATAAGCGAGAATGTACCCAGCTTTTATACGGCCAACAACCGTATCATGGGATTCGGTGTTGCCGACAGCGGTGCAGCCACCATGTCAATACGTGGTATTGGTGTGTCAGGATGGAGCCCACAGACGGGTTCAGGACCCACTACGGGTGTTCCCATTCTCATCAACGGTATGGACGTTACCATGATGATCAACAATCACCCGGTTGCCGACATCTTCAGCATGAAGAATATCGAGAAAATCGAGGTGCTGCATGGGCCGCAGCCGGTGCTGTACGGGTCAAGCGCCATGGGTGGTATTATCAACGTGATCACGAAGAGAAGATCGAAAGAAGGATATGACACAAATGTATCTGCTTCTTACGGTTCTTACAACACCACTGATGATCACGTGTCCCATTACGGTAAGATCGGTAACTTCGATTATGGTGTCAGTTACAATTTCAGGTATACTGACGGACATCGTGAGCAGGAGATCAATGATACTACTTTCACCTCGGAATACATGAGTAATAACGCAACTTCCCATTTCGGCTATGAATTCAACAAGCACTGGTATGTTGGGCTAGACAGTTATGTCATGAAGATGGAAATACACGATCCGGG